>NZ_JBSFTP010000064.1:0-42316 GCF_053591315.1 Streptomyces sp. NPDC003042 | reverse complement strand
CCAGGTCGGGATCCGCTCGGACCAGGTCACCGGCCGCACCTGGGGTGCCAAGGGCACGACTCCCATCGTCCGCCGGACCGGGAACCGGTTCTCCGCGAACGCGATGTCCGCGATCAGCACCCGCGGCCGGATGCACTTCATGGTCTTCACCGAGTCGTTCGACGCGAAGGTCATGTGCCGCTTCCTCGCCCGGATCGTCGGGCACTTCGACCGGAAGATCCACCTGATCGTCGACCGGCACTCGGCCCACCGCTCGAAGACAGTCCGGGCCTGGCTCGCCAGCCACGAGGACCAGATCGAGCTGCACTTCCTGCCTTCGTACTCACCCGAGCCGAACCCCGACGAGCTGGTCAACGCCGACCTCAAACGCAGCCTGCCCCACACCCACCGGGCCAGGAACCAGGCCGAACTCGCCGCCGAAACCGCAGATTCTTCCACAGACGCCAGCGTCAACCACACATCGTCCGCGGCTACTTCGGCGGCCCACACGTCCGCTACGTCCTCGACGAGAACCCTTTGAGTTTCTGATCAATAAGGGCCTGCGTTCTTCGCACCCCGGCCAACCGGCCCGCCCCATGAGCAATCGTGTCGACCGCGCTTGTAATCTGCCGCAGCAGAACCCACCCAGCTGTCCTGGTGAGACGTGACGCTCCTTTAGGCAAGTGACCGCACGATCCATCGCTGACGCTTGATCCCAGTCTCACACACGTCGAGGGTCACCGACTCGGGCCACTCGGTCACGCACTGGTAGTTGAGTGCTGCGCTCTTGAGAAACGGGATGCCCGGACGGGGGGTCACGTACCACCGCTGCAGGGGATCGTTCGAATTGCAGGTCGCCATGTACAGATCCCCGCCCGCATTAGTGGCCAGGCATTTATCAGTGGCCACCTGTCGCATCGGTGTGGCTACTCCGTCGCCGTTGTTCCAGATCCACTGCTGGTACGGGCCTGTGTTGCACTTGGTTGTGTAGACCCCTTGGGTGCCACTGTAGTCCAGGCACTCCCCGGTGTTGTAGTAGCTCTCGAATCGGTTCGCCACCACGGCGGCCGACGCCGGCGTGGTGGGCGCCACCAGCGCGATCAAGACCGCGGCTAACACCGTTCCCATTGCCCTGCGATTCACGAGCACCCCTCGCTTCTGTGCACCACGCGCCCCGTCCTGCGTATGCCGGACAGAACAGCCACCATGCCCGTCGATGCCTACGGGAACAAGACCTGCGGCCAAGGCACACCTGTCAGCCGCGATCCGCGGCACCTGGACGGCCTGAACCGACCTTTGTCAGTGCCAGGTGCAACCCTGTACGGATGCCCGGCGGCGCCCATCACCTCGGATTCTTCCCGTGCCTGGGCATCGGCCAAGTCCTCATGGGACCTGGCCGATCACTCATGGGCCCACTTGCTGAGCTGTTGCGCCAGGGTGATGCAGGAACTGCCGGGCGCCGCGCAGTGTGGTGCGCAGAGTCCGCTGGGTCGCTCTGCTGTCGAGGCGCACGTCGAGAGCGCCGGGGAGGGTGCTGTCGGCCCGCAGACCCGTGGGCAGCCGGGAGGCGTCAAGACCGTCCCGCTGGGCGATGAGGATGCCTAGCTCGTGACGGCTTACAGCATCGCGGCCTGCGAGGTGGTGGACGCCGGTTGTGTCGGTGGCCGCCAGCTCCAGGAGGGCGGCGGCCAGGTCGGTGACGTGCACGGGGCAACGGATGTCGTCGGTGAACAGCGCACCGTCGCGCGTTCCGGCGGCGAGTTCGTGCACCACCTTCTCGTGTGCGGACTGCCCGTGGCCGATGATCAGCGATGTCCGGGCGACAGCAGCCTTCGGATGGACCGCGAGGACGCCGGTCTCTGCCGCGGCTTTGGCCGCGCCGTAGGGGGTGATGGGGTCGGGGAGGCTGGACTCGTCGTAGTGGACTCGCGTGCCGGAGAACACTGCGTCGCTGGACACGTGGACCATGCGGGTTCCGTACGTCGCCGCGGCCATCGCGAGCCGGATGGGGCCCTCTGCCGTGGTCGCCCAGTGGGCCAGGCCGCTCGAGGCGTTGAGGACGAGCTGCGGGCGCACCTCGGCCATGATGGCGTCCAGGCTGCCCGCGTCCCGCAGATCAAGGTGGCGCCACGCGGTGGGGGAGGCGGTGCCGGGCTTGGTCGCGTACGTCGCGACGGTCGTGTGCCCCGCTGTTCTCGCCTGCCGGACCAGCTCGGTCCCGAGGAATCCGCTGCCGCCGACGATCAGAACTGTCATTGCGACACCGTAGACCGGCTCCGCGACGATGAAGGCGGTCACCCTGGAGTTCGGGTGACCGCCTTCATCGTCAGCGTGTTGGTGGGGGAGGCCAGACGTAGCGGACGTCCGGCTCGCGCTCGTCGTTGCGTAGTCCGTCGGTTCGCTCGACCGCGATGAAGCCGTGTCGCTCGTAGAACCGGTGGGCCGATTCGTTGACCTGGAACGTCCACAACGCCAGTCCGTCCGGCTGCCGCTTCTTGGCCAGGGACATGAAACGGTCGCCGAGGCCCCGCCCGCGCCACGCGGGGTCGAGGTAGAGCTGTTTCAGCTCCCCGCCGCCCAGCACCATGAGGCCCACCACGTTGCTGCCGGTGACCGCTACCCAGGTCTCGTACTGGGGCACGAGCACGCGGGCGAACCAGCCGCGTACGGCGGCTTCGTCGTGGGCGCAGCGCACGGTCGGCAGCGCGGCGGCGAAGGAACGCAGCCACAGATCGGCCGCGGGGCGCGCGTCGGAGTCCTCGGCACGACGAAGAAGGACGTCGGCACTGGTCATGGCAGGGCACCTCCGGCTTTCGAGGGCGTTGATGATGTGATGCGGGCCTAATCCTTTTCGACCGCCGGTTCTACTTGCCGGGTCGTCCAAGCTGGTGGAGAGTCCAGCCGGCCGTGCGCCAGGGCTCGGGGTCGAGGGTGGTGCGGCAGTCGACGAGCAGGGGGTTGGCCGGACGGTCCACGAGAGCCTGAGGGTCGGCCTGCCGGTACTCCGGCCACTCGGTGGCCAGGACGACGAGGTCGGCTCCGTCGACGGATGCGGCCAGGTCGTCGGTGTAGTCCAGCTCCGGGTTGCGGGTCATGGCGGAGGCCACAGCCTGCGGGTCGTGAACGGTGACGTTGCCACCGGCCTGCTGGAGGGCATGGGCGAGGGCGAGGGCCGGGGACTCACGTACGTCGTTGGTGCCAGGCTTGAACGCGGCGCCCCACACGGTGACCCGGGTCCCCCTGACGGGACGGTCGCCCAGAGCCTCGCGGATGAGGTCCATGGCGACATCGGTGCGGCTCTCGTTGATCTTCTCGGCGGCGCGCAGGAGGGTGGCGGCCTGTTCGGCGCCGAGCTGGCGGGCGGAGGCGGTGAAGGCACGGACGTCCTTGGGGAGGCAGCCACCGCCGTAGCCGATGCCGGGCCTCATGCCGCCGGACCCGATCCGCGGGTCGATGCCGAGGATCTCCACGATCTGGGAGACGTCGCCGCCAGCGGCTTGGCACATGTCGGCGACGGCGTTGATGTAGCTGATCTTCAGGCCGAGGAAGGTGTTCGCGGCGCCCTTGGCGAGTTCGGCGGTCTGCGGGTCGGTGACGAAGATCGGGACACCGGCGTCCAGGATCGGCGCGTACACGGCACGGATCGCCTTCTCCCCCTCGGCGCTGGTGACGCCGGCGATGAGACGGTCCGGGCGCAGCGTGTCCTCCACCGCGTGCCCCTCGCGCAAGAATTCGGGATTCCACACGACATCGACGTCCTGGCCGGCCGGGGCCAAGCGCTGGGCGAGTGCGGTGACCTGAGCGGTGGTGCCGACGGTCACCGTGCTCTTGCCGACGATCGTGCACGGCCGCGTCAGGAGAGGGGCGAGCTGGCGGACAGCGCCGTACACCTGCCCGGTGTCGTATGAGCGGCCGTCCGCGTCGATCGGCGTACCGACACCGATGAAGTGCAGCTCGGCGAACTCGGCGGCCTCCCGGATGTCGGTCGTGAACCGCAGGCGTCCGCTCGCGGTGTGGCGGGCGAGCAGCTCGGGTAGTCCGGTCTCGTAGATGGGGCAGTGACCGGAGTTCAGGCGCTCGACCTTGGCCTGGTCGACGTCCACACCGATGACTTCGTGACCCAGTTCGGCCATCGCCGCCGCGTGCGGGATGCCGAGGTGCCCGCAGCCGATTACTGAAATACGCATTCCTTGACTCTCATCCTAGGAGGGGCCCGCGTGGCAGGGCCGGGGAACGAGCCCAGAGGCTAGCGCCGTTCCCCGGCCCCGAATCTCACGTGTTGTCTGCGTCGAGGTTCAGCAGCCGCTCCAGCTCGCTGATCGCGGCGGCGGCCGTCTGCCGTACGACCACGTCACCGGTCTGCGGGGCCTCCAGCGGGTAGTCGAACCACGTGCCGTCCGGACGGGGGAATCCCTCCGGGTCACGAGGAACACCTTGAGTCCGGCCGCGCGGGCCCGCTTGGCCACCCACCGCCGGTCGGCGTGCAGCCCGATCACGACCAGTGCCTTCGCGTCGGGGTGGAAGGTGACCGGCGGGATCCGCTGGTCGTAGCGGCGCATGAACTGCTCCTCGAACCCGGCGCGCGCGCCCAGGCCGTCGAAGTTGTTCGTGATGAACGGGCCGACCAGGTGCCCGGCCTCTTCCATGCGCTTGAGCGCGTGCAGTGCCGGGGTCACCTCGGCGTCGAAACACGCCCGGTACATCTCCGAGAGCTCGCTTACCTTGTCCTCGGTCTGAAGGAACATCTCCGTGAGCAGCGGGTCCCTCCCCGGGGCGAGGACGAACGTGAAGCCCTTGCCGAGCAGCTCGTCCTCGATCTCGTTGACGTGGTAGATCTCGTGGAGCCGGTGCAGCGGCGGGATCCCGGCCTCGTAGGAGACGCCGCAGCCGACCTCGACCTGGAACGGCAGGAAGTCGGTGAGCTGCGCGAGGCTGTCGGCGTAGACCGGTTGCCCGGGGGTGTCCTTGACCCGGACCCCGTGTGTCAGGACCTCCCAGGGCCGGCGGCGGACCGTCCTCGGCGGGAACGTGTTGACGGAAGTGAACGTGGTGTCGATGACCTCGTAGTCCGCCGGAAGCTTGCGGCCCGCCCGCAGGTCCTCCGGGTGCAACTCGACGCGGATCATGTGGACGCGCAGGTCACCCAGCTCGAACCGGCCCGGCCCGACGTGCTTCCAGCCGCCCTCGGACAGCATGGCGTGGTTCTGCTCCCACGCCTCCTCGATCTCGGCCCGCGGCGCCGCCACCGAGTGGTACAGGTACATCTGCGTCATGGCGAGCGCCGGCGCCGCGGTGGTGTCCACGAGCCCGTACTGGTGCCAGTAGTGGACGATACGGCGGCGCGCGTCACCCTCGCCCGTCCAGCCGGAGTTGGCGGCGGTCTCCTCCTGCTGGGTGCGCCGCCAGATGCCCTCCTCCTCGAACCGGGGCCGGTCGGCGGTCACGCCGTAGAAGTCGTGCCACTTGCGGAGCTGGGCCTCGTCGAGCTGGTCGATGACCGTGACGGGAAACTGCATGCCGTGTCCTCGATCTCTGATTCGGAACGGTCCGCCCCTTGGAGGGAGCGGCGGGTGGGTTAGCTGAGGGCGGCCACCGCGTCGGTGAGCGCGGCGGTCAGGAAGTCGATGTCCTCATCGCTGGCGTTCAGCGGGGGCGCGACGACCAGGCCCTCGCTGCGCGGGTCACCGGCTCCGGTGAACGGGTAGAAGAAGACGCCGCGCCGCTCGCACTCCTGCATCAGGGGCCAGAGCAGGCCGGGCGCGACCTCGACCCCGTAGAGGTGGCCGACGCCACGGACATCCCGCACCGGCGCCCAGCCGGTCAGGGACCGCAGAGACGCTCCGAGACGCTCGCCTCGCGCCGTGAAGGCGCCGAAGTCCAGGGACTCCAGCTCGTCCAAGACCCCGAGGCAGGCCGCCGCCATCAGGGGGTGGGTAGCCATGGTGCCCATCGCGGGCAGCGGGTCCACGTCCTTGTGCCACAGCAGCGGTGCGATCTCCGGCGACACCAGCACCGCGCCCACACTGACGTAGCCGGCACCCAGGCCCTTGGACAGGATGACCAGGTCGGGCTCGCAGCCGTCCCAGTGATGACTCGCCAGAGGCGTGCCGGTGCGCCACAACCCGGTGAGGACTTCGTCGTGGATGACCAGGACGTTCCGCTCCCGGCAGATCTCCGCCACCCGCCACAGGTAACCATCCGGGGGCACGAAAGCGCCGCCCGTGGTCCCATTGATCGGCTCGATCAGGACCGCGGCGATGTTCTCCGCGCCCCTGCTGTCGATCGCCCGCGCGACCTCGTCGGCACAGGAGGCATCGCAGCCGTGCCCTTCATGGGCGTGGCCGTGTGTCGGCGGATAGGGAGCGGAGAAGGCGGGGCCGAGACCGTACCGGTCTTCCGGGCGGGGGTTGCGGACCTGGTTGCCCGCGACCCCGAGGGTGAACATGCTGTTGCCGTGGTAGGACAGGTTGGACGTCAGGATGTCCCCGCGCCGCTTCCCGCCGCGGACGCGCACGATGTTCCGCGCCAGGCCCACCGCGACCTCCACGCCGAGCGTCCCGCACGTGGTCAGCGCGACGGAGTCCTCCGGCCGGCCCACCGCGCGGCACAGGCGGTCCATCAGCTCCATCTGGATGTCAGGCCGGACGACGGCGGCCCCGCCGAACGAGTAGCGGGAGAACTGCCGCTCGATGCGGGAGAAGACCGCCCGACTGCCCTGCCCGACGTTCACGCAGAGGAGGCCGCTCGATCCGTCGAGGATCCGACGGCCGTCGGCGCGGTGAAGCCAGGGCCCTTTCGATCCCACGACATCGAAGTCCGGCAAAGGCCTGGACGACGTCAGCAGACGTTCGCGACGCTGCAAGTACCGATCCACGGAGAGTCCCTTCTCGGGAGTGCTCATTGGGTGGGTGGGGTGCGCGGAGGTGATCGACCGCCGCAAGTCCAAGACCACCGCACCAGGACGCGGTAGAACAGTCCGTAGCCATAGGGCTGCAAGGAGTTTGCATCTCGTGCAAGTTCGGACGGCCGCGTGCCGAGTTCCTGCTCTCAGGGCCCACGCAGCCTGGCTACACAGGGACGGGGGGTTATGGATGCAGTGCGCAAGCCACAGGTGACACCCACAGCGACGGCAACACCCGGCGAGGTGGTCCGCAGAACGCGTAGAACCCAGGGCATGACTCTCGCCAAGCTCGGATCGCTGACCGGCTACTCGGCCGCCCAGGTATCCCGCCTAGAGCGCGGAAAATCCGCCATGACGGACGTCTCCGTACTCCAGAGGTTCGCCCGAGCGCTCGACATCCCACCGCAAGCCCTCGGCCTCGCACCGACCACGGGCGCCCAACCGGACCCGACCAGTCAGCCAACTGGCCCGTATCCCAGCCTGCCCGCCCCTACCCTGGGAATCCCAGGCCGCGAAGACGGAAAGGACCCGGTGCACACGCGAAGGCAACTGCTCGCGAACCTGGCGGTCACCGCGGCCGCCGCCATGGGCGCCCCTGTCGCCGGCGCCGCCCCGGCCAAAACCGAGGAAGCGCAACTCGGCGAGACGCTCGTCGCAGGGCTGCGCGACGCCATGCTGGGACTCGGCCGCACAGCCCCCGACACACCCCTGGACCTCCTCGCGGCGGAACTGCACCGCGCCTCGGCCGACTTCAACGACTGCGCGTACTCCAGCCTCGCCCTACGGCTCCCACGCCTGATCTCCGCCGGGCACCAGTCCACCAACGACAGCGACAACTTCCCCGTGCTGGCGCAGGCCTACCTCCTCGCGACGCGAATCCTCATCAAACTCGACGAGCCGCAACTCGGCTGGATGGCAGCCGACCGAGCCCGGCAGTTCGCCGCCGCCGGCGGAGCGCCCATGGCCGTCGCGGAAGCAGCCCGCCAGCAGGCCGTCCTCGCCCGCAAGGCGGGATGGCACGACCAGGCCCTCACCCTCTCTCAACGCCGCCGACGACCCGGCCCTGCGCGAACTCGGAAACGCAGGGATCGCACAGCGAGGTCTACTGGTCCAGTGCGCCGCCTACACCGTCGCCCACCAACGCGATCAAACCGGCATGCGCGAACTGACAAGCGAGGCCACCGCCATCGCCAAGAGCCTCGGCGCCGTAACCCACCTTCGGGACACCAACGGCGGCTTCAGCCGGGCCACCGTGCAGCTCCACCTGATCTCAGCGGAGAACACCGCCGGTGACCCTTCCGCAGCCATCGCCGCTGCCGATGCCCTCGCCCCCCAAGCCCTCCCCACCACGGAACGGCGCGCGCTCTACTTCACCGACCGCGCGAAAGCTTTCGCCCAATGGGGCCGACGAGACGAATGCATCCGCGCCCTACTCCAGGCCGAGTACTGGGCCCCTCAGGAAACCCACGCCCGCCCAGCCGTGAAATCCCTCGTCTCCGGCCTGCTGCTCTCCGGGCGCACCACACCCGAGCTCCGAGGCATCGCCGCCCGTACCGGAATCCTCCACAGCTAGCTGACCAAGCCGCCGATCACGACGACGATGGTCGCTGACCCGCCCAGCTACCAGGAGCAGCGCACCCCCGCCTCGGAGGCGGACACCAGGTCAACCGGTATCTGTCCGGAAGGATGATGCCGTCGAGAGCCGCTGCAGGGGGACCGGCCGTTCTGCTTCACTTCGCCCATGACCGACACCCGCGAGGCCCTCGACCGCGCCGTCACCGCGCTCGCCACGGGCTCGGACCAGACGCAAAGCCAGTCCGTCCGAGCCCTGGTGTCGATCGCGCTCAGAGCGTGATTCTGAACCCGGTTCAGGCGGGGGTCGTGGTCACCCGCGCAGTGTGCCGCCCGGCCTCGGCGGTCCGGGCCGGTTCACCGGCGGTAGCAGTGGTTTAACCGCTCTGTTCTGGTGAGCTGAAACAACCAGCCTGGCCCTGCTGGCCAGGGCCAGAGCACTATCACCGCTGATAGCGGCCTGGCCCTACCCGCAGGGCCGGACCTGGGAGACTAGGGATCATGACCGACCGTCGACCGCTCTCGCTGCCCGCCTTCTCCGAGCCCGCTTCGACGCTCCCGTACCCGCCCAGGCGGGTGGGCGCCTGATGCCGGTCGAGCAGGGCGCCGACTTCCTCCAGCCGCCCGGCGAGACCGAGCCCGCACCCGCCCCGGCCCGACGTCCGCTCGCCCCCGGCGGCCTCACCTTCTCAGACCCGGACCGCCATATCTGAGCGCTACCACCACGGGTTGCGCCACGTCCAGGACCAGCTCACCACCTAGCCCCACCGCCCGGTGTGTCAGCGCCTCCACCTGGACAGTGGTCGTAGCCGGACCGGCTCCCGCCTCGGATACCGTGTTCCTCTACGGGGTGCCATAACGGATGTGACGCCCCCCACCGGAGGTAGTCAGCGTATGAGTTCAAAGCGCAGCAAGAATCCAGCCCTGCCCGTACTTGATGACGCATTCCGACTCGCGTCGGTCAAGGACGCCGAAGAGTCCACCCGTGACTTGGCTGCGCGGCTGGCCACTACCGAGCTGCGCCGCGTTTCCCACCCGGGCCGGGTCACCTGGGAGCCCACCGATCAGGCCGAGCCCGTACCGGTCCCGCCGACTGTGGTTGACGGTGACGGGGACCTGTGGCTGCGGGACCGGGGCACTGGCACCTGGACCATGCCCGAGTTCAACCCGAAGGAGTTCCCGGCCCGCTGTGGCGAGGTTCTGACGTGGAACCAGCTTGCCCGCGAGTTCGGCCCGCTTACCGCACTGGCCGACGACCGCCGCATCGGCGGCGGCCGGCGCTGATCGCGCAGCCTTCTGGGATGACCGCGCCCCTGAAGCGCCCGTTACAGCCGGAAAGATTGTCGTCAGGCCGGGCTGGCTTCCGTACGGAGTTCCTGACGCAGACCCGCGGCACCGGCATCGCGCACTCCCTCTTCGAGGGTCACGAGCCGTGGTTCGGCGAGCTGCGCACCCGCCACAACGGTTCGCTGGTCGCGGACCGCTCCGGTTCGGTGACACCGTTCGCGATGGTCAACCTGCAGGAGCGTGGTGTCATCTTCCTGGAGGCCGGCACCGAGGTCTACGAGGGCATGATCGTCGATGAGAACTCGCGTGCCGACGACATGGACGTGAACATCACCAAGGAGAAGAAGCTCACCAACATGCGTGCGGCGGCGGCCGACAATACCGAGAACGTGGTGCCGGCCCGCAAGCTGTCGCTCGAGCAGTCGCTGGAGTTCTGCCGCGACGACGAGTGCATCCGGGTGACCCCAGAGACCGTGCGTATCCGCAAGGTCGTCCTGGACCAGAAGGAGCGCGGCCGCACCAGCTCGCGCGCCAAGCGCTGACGCCGTCCGGGCCCCCTGAAAGGGGCGTCCCGGGGCTCCAGCGTCTTACGGACTCCCCAACCGGAACCGGAACGGGCAACTTCCCCTTCCGATTGGGGAGTTCTCATGCGTCAGGCGGCTGACTTCGCCCCGATGGCGCTAACGTCGTGCGCGGCTCCGGTGTCCGTTGAGAGGTGACACCGCTCGGCCGACCCGGGCCTGCTCCTACGTACGTGTTCCGCACCCAGAACCGACGACGCAAGGGGAATCGATTCCATGACGGTCGCAGCAGCACGCCGCACCATGTCACCGCGTCGCTCCGCCGCCCGCACGGCGGCCGTGGCGGCCCTGTCCGCCGCCGCGCTCCTCGGCGGCGGTCTCACGGCCCAGGCCGCCGCACCCGCCCGGACGACGGGCGCGGCCGTGGAGCTCGCGCCGGCCGGTGCGCTCGCCACCCGGTGCTACTACAAGGTCAACGCCAGTGGCGGTCTGCTGATCCGCAGCGGTCCCGGCACCGGCTACTCGGTCGTCGGGTCCTACGCCAACGGCTCCACGATCCTCGCATCGGCGTCCACCACCAACGGCTTCCGCAACGTGGGCACCAACCGCTGGGTCTCCTCGGCGTACACCGTCCGCATCGTCAACCTTCCCTGCGAGTCCTGACAGGGACCCGCGCCGAGGACACCGTTCCCCAGCCCTTCGACAGGCCGCCGACCGCCGGAAATCTCTCCGACGGCCGGCGGCCTGTCCGCTGCCTCCGACCGGTCTCCGAATTCGTCAAAGCGCCTGGATTTCTGAGGTGCTGGCACCACGAACTTGGCTCTGCCGCCCGGGATCCTCGGCTGTGTCGGCTCGGTTCCGGCTGATTCGGTGTCGAAGTGCATGACGATTCGGTGTCCGAGTGAGCGAGTGCTCGGGCGCCGGAGCGAGAGGGGCGGTGCGGGCACGCAGTCGGGGCGGTTGCCGGTTACGGCGTGTCCTCTTGGCCGCGGTCGGGCAAGGGGTCGGGGAGGAATGTCCGGGTGTAGCGCAGTCCGGTGTCGGGGGAGATGTTGAATACCGCGCACAGGTGTTGCGGGTCGGCGCCGGTGACGGCGGCCTCTTCGAGGATCCGATTCTCGCGGAGTCGTTGGGCGGTGACCGGATGATCCTTGAGCAAGGGCTGCATCCAGCCGATGGTGACCGGCGTGCGAGAGTGCGCGGTCCAGCTGTCCGCGTAGGGCACGCGGGGGTGGCAGCGGCGACAGTAACCTCCCGCGCAGTGGTCGCTGCCGCATGCTGTGCAGACTGGCAGGTTGATGGGGATGCCGACGAGTTGGCCGCCCTGACGGCGGGGGCGTTCGGGGCGTCGGTGGGCCGGCTGACCGCGCCGGGCACGGGACCGTTGGCGGTCATGGGGGAGGTGCGGGTGGCGGAGCGGTTCCGTTCCGGGTCGGGCGGCCTGCGCCTCACGCTCACCTGGCCTGCCGGCCTGCGGGGCGCCGCCTCGGTGGGCTCGGTCGGTGTGGAACGCCACGGGGTGGCATACGCCGGCCCGGGGGAGGCGTGCGCGTGCAAGCGGCACGACTGCGGCGGAGTCGTCCCGGTGAGCTGGTGCGCCGAGCACGGGGGCGTGGTGGGGCCGGTGATGGAGTGGCACCCCGGCGGCGGTATCCGGTGCGTGGAGCTGGCCCGGAGGCGTACTGGTGTTGCGGCGGTCCGTGCCTGACGCAGGACAGTGGCCGCCACGACCAGACCGGGCGCCTGCGCCCCGTCGGTCGCACGGTGCCCCTGCGGGCGGATCAGGCCCGCCAGGTCGCGGACCACCTGCCGGTTGCCCCAGCCGGCCGCGACCACCCGTGGGAGGGGGCCCGGTTCACCGCGTCATGGGGGTCCCGCGACATCCTCGATATCACGGTGGTCCGTCCCGAGCTGGTGGCCGAGGTCAGCGCGGATCGCGCTATTGACCGCGGCGGAGTCTTCCGTCACCCGCTGCGTTTCAAGCGGCTACGTCTGGACGTGATGGCGGCGGATGTGCCGCTCTTCGGCCAGGGACCTGCTGCCGCGGCCGGTTGACACCAGATCAGCGTGCGGCGTTCGTTGCTCAGACTGAGGAAGGAAAAAGCTCAGTGGCCAGGATGAAAGAGCTCAAGGCTGGCCCACTACCAGCCCGAAAAGCCGAAACGGCCCGTCATAGACACTGACGGACCGTCACGAAAGGTGCAGGTTCAGTCACTGCATTGAGGCTTTTGCTTACCTGGGTAGTATCTGCCGACTACTCGTTGAATTCGGTAGAGGCCTTGCAGCCTGGCCATGTTTGGAAAGCATTCGTCGGGTAATCGCCCGGGCAGATAACGAATGTATAAGTGCCGGTGTTGCCGATGTCGTAGCCTTTTTTGTCGCAGCCGGCGTCGCCGCCGTCGTTGATCGTCATCACCCTCTGGTAGCCGTCGGTGTTGTAGTAGGAGTTATAGAAAACCGCCCCATACACCCCTTCGCCATTCACAAGAGTGTCGCAGATTTTGAAGACGTCCCCGTCGTCGATGAACTCCATCCTGCCTTCGGCGATGCTGACGCTCTTGTTTGCCATCGCGGTAACGTCGTCGGCAGCCGCCGGATATGCTGACGCGAAAACCATTGCGGCGGCGCTTGCGCAAATCCCTGCCATGTGGGCAAATCTGGACGTGAACATTATTCCTCCTGATCGGCCGCTTTATTCGCGAGCCGGAATCAAATACTGTTTGGCGATTCCCGGTTGGCAGACTGTCATGTGCTCATCAGATCCGCGAGACGGGTAGCGGTGCTGTGATGGGAGTCACGTCTGCTGTGTCCGGATAGAGCGGGATGGAACCAAATAGCGGGTTGCGGGTGGCCCGTCGTGTCCTGCTCCGACTGTCCGGAGTCTCGCAGGGCCGAGGCAGTCATCTTCCCCAGTAAGGCGCTGTACGCCTCGCTGAGCGCTAGCGGCCACTTCCAGCCCCCTCGGTTGAGTTGGCGACTGATGGGCGCTCAGCGGGGCCTGTCGGGCTGTGGGTTGGTCTTGGTGGAGTCGGGACGGGGCATGGGGTCGGGGACTGGGTGCCCTGCTGCCGCGGCTGGTTGACACCAGATCGGCGTGCGGCGTTCGTTGCTCAGACTGAGTAAGGAAAAGCTCAGTGCCAGGATGAAAGAGCTCAAGGCTGCCCACTGCCAGCCCGAAAAGCCGGAACGGCCCGTCATAGACACCGACGGACCGTCACGAAAGATTCAGGTTCAGTATTGAGGCTAGTGGCTACCTGGTGGTATCCGCCGACTACTCGTTGAACTCGCCAGAAGCCGTGCAGGGATAGGTTTGGTAAGCATTCGTCGGGTATTCGCCCGGGCAGATTACCATCGTGTAAGACCCGGTGTTGCCGATATCGTGGCCCTTGGTGTCGCAGCCGGCGTCGCCGCCGTCGTTGATCGTCATCACCCTCTGGTAGCCGTCGAAGTTGTAGTAGGAGTTATAGAAAAGCGCCCCATACACACCCCGGCCATCGACAAGAGTGTCGCAGATTTTGAAGACGTCCCCGTCGTCGATATGCGTCATCGTGCCCTCGGCGATTTTGATGCCCCTGTTTGAGAACGCGGTAACGTCGCCGTCGGCAGCTGCCGGATATGCTGACGCGAAAACCATTGCGGCGGCACTTGCGCAGATCCCTGCCGTGCGGGCGAATCTGGACGTGAACATTATTCCTCCTGATCGGCCGCTTTATTCGCGAGCCGGAATCAAATTGCTGGTTGGCGATTGCCGGTTGGCAGACTGTCATGTGCTCATCAGATTCGCCAAACGGCTAGCGGTGCTGTGATGTGAATCACGTCTGCTGTGTCCGGATAGAGCGGGATGGAACCCACATAGCGGTGCGGGTGGCCGTTTGGGTCCTGCTCCAACTGCCCGGAGTCCCGCAGGGCCGAGGCAGCCATCTTCCCCAGAAAGGCCGTCTGTACGCCTCGCTGAGCGCTTCACAGCCCCTCGCGGCTCCCCTCCAGCCAGATGGATGTCTGACGGGCGCTCAGCGGGGCGTGTAAGGCTTGGTATTGCTCGTGTGGGGACGCGGGCGGGGGCTGGCCCAGGTGGCGGGGGTGGGGCGTTGGGGCATGGGGTCGGGGATTGGGTGGAGTGGGGGTGTGATGAGGGGGTGGTCGTCGCCGGTGAGCGGGTGGGCGGTGAAGCCGGCGGTGTGGACGTTGTTGTCGGCCGTGAACGTGATGAGGGTTCCGACCGGCTGCGCTGCGGCCTGCTCGATGATGCGAAGTAGTTCGTCCGACCAGTCGATCGGGCGTCCGTTGCGGTCGGTGCGCTTCGCCCCGGGCGGCAGGCGGAGTATCAGGCCGTTCGGGTGGCCGGTGACGTGGAGGTGGAGGTCATCGTCGGCGGGGGTTACCGCGGTGACCTTGTCGGCTCGGATTCGGGTGTGACCGACGCGGAGCCACACCCGGGAGCGGCCTGCGCTCACCATGTCCGGGCCCGTCGGGCGATGGTCGGCCGGGGGCCGACGGTGGTGTCCATGCAGCCACGATCCCAGGAAAGGCGTGGGGCTCGGAGACAGTTCGAGAGATCCCAGCTGGCCGTTGTTGGCTGGTGTCACTACGGATCGTCTGACCTGCGGTTGTTGTCGGTCGAAGCACGACTGCGCAGGTTGGTTGAGTGCTGCTGTGAGTTCTCATCCGTGTTGCGGTAGAGGTATCGCTATGAGCTGCGGGCCTGCAGATGACTGAGAGATGGCTCGGTACGCTTCTTCACGCAGATCAGGCCTTGGCCTGCAGTACCGCAAACTGGATGAGAATCCCGCAGTTGTATTGAGAATTCTGGTAGCGGCCAGGGAGGCGTCTGACTGGCTACCGTCGGCGGCATGAACCGCACGCCGATCCGGCTCTCCGGTGCCCGCCCGGACTGACACCGCTCAGGTCCGACCACCAGGAGTCGTACCGGTCCACGCCAGGCCAGGAGGTGGCGCGTGGGCAGCGGTTCAACGCGTTCCTGGCCGAGGTGCTGCGCTCGGGCAGCTGGGGGACGCGGTCAGCGACCAGCGCGGACTGGATGGCCGGGACGAGACCGGTGTGTCGTTCCCCTCGAGCGTACCCTCTACAGCCTCGAGGCCAAGTGGCAGCACGTACCGCCTCCCGGCGGCTGAGGGGGCGGTATCCCGTGGACCGGACCTCCCCGCCCGCACCCCCCACTCCCAGCCGAGTCGGCTGGGCAACGCCGAGGCTTTTGTTGTAGTTGTTCGGGCGTCGGCCGCACTCGCCGCGAGCATCGACCCGTTCCGGCCGCGCTGGTCGTGGTGGCCGCGCCGTAGCCGGCCTGATCCGCACGTTGCACCCGGCGTCCCTAACACTCCCTCCCGCCGTTGCAGCCGTGACCGTGAGTCGCCCCATCAAGTTTGTCGCCGCTAGCGCCCACCCCGACAAGTGCACGACTCGGGCGACTGAACCCTAGCCGCAGACGTGGGCATGCCTCCCAAGATGTCAGTGGGGTGCTGGACACTGGTCGTGCGTGACCGTGGCAGTGAAACCAGGGGGAACGACGTGAGTGACGATGCCGTCCAGCTCGAGAAGCGCATCCGCTTCGCATTGAGCACCCTCGGCGAGAGCAACAGCCATCACGAGTTCGAGGCCCTGTGCCTGGGCCTGGCCCGCCGGAGGATCACCAGCAATCTGCTGCCGGCGACCGGCCCCGTCAGTAGTGGCGGGGACCAGGGCCGGGACGCCGAAAGCCACTGGAGCGACATTCCCCGGGAGCTGCCCGACACTTCCCTGTTTGCGTCGCTGGCCTCCACCCGGCGGGTGGTGATGGCCTGCACCATCCAAAGCACCGACATCCCGGGCAAGATCCGAAAAGATCTGGCATCGATCTGCGGGCAAGGCACCCCCGTTGACCTCGTCATCTACTTCACAGTGACCGCCGTGCCCACCAGGAAGCGGCACGATCTGATCGACGAAGCCGCCCGGACGCACCAGGTCGACCTGGAGATCTGGGACGCGGCTGCCCTGGCCCTCCACCTCGCGGACTATGACCTGTTCCACCTCGCCGTCCAGTACCTCCATCTGCCCTCAGATCTCGCTCCACCGCGCCCGGACGGATCCGGTGAACTACCCGACTGGTATGCCGAAGCCCGCCGACGATGGCAGGCAAACGACGCGCCGGCCCGCACGCTGGGCGACCTGGTGGACCTGCGAGGCCCGCTGCGCCACGCTACCTTCCACGACGAGGCCCGGGCCGATCTGCCGGAATGGATCGGCCACGCACGTGCTCTGCTGGTCGCCGCGGCGGGGGAGCACACCGCTCTGCGCGCCAGCTACGAGATCGTCGTGGCCACCCTTCGCGGCCTCGGCGACATGCACCCGGCGGACCAACTGGCCCGCGACTTCTTCGACACGGTCACCACCGACGACACCCTCACCGACCCGGGAATCATCGAGGACGCCGTCGTGCTCCTCGGATACGGATTCGGGGCGCTGATCCGCAATCTCACAGCGCTGACTGCAGACGCCCTGTGCGGCTGGCAGCGCCTGCTGGCCGACAAGCTCGACCGCTTGCTGGACGCGGACCCGCCTGCCAACGCCATGGCCCATCTGCTGGCCATGCGGGCCCGTCTGGCCCTTCACACCGACATGACCGCTGACCTCGAATCCGTGCCCGAGGACCTGGCGACCATCCGGGAAGTCACCGCATCCGTCCTCGAAGCGGTAGAAGCCGGTGAGCCGATACCTGCTCTGCAGACGGGACTGCCGCTCACCGACCTCGACACAGGCATGCGCATCCTGCTGAGGCTGGGCCGCCACCTGGACAGCGCGCCGCTGTTCCCTATCGAACCCACCGCCGACCTCTTCGACTACCTCACCCCCCTACTGGTGGACCATCCGCTGTACCGGGAGGTCCGAGACCTGCTCGATCAGGCCACCGACCGGGTCACCGGCCAGACCGCACGAGGCGAACGCGCCCAGTCCCGGGGCCACGCCCTGATCAAGAGCGGCCGCATCCCGCAAGCACTCCAGGAGATCCACGAAGCCAAAGCCAACTGGCTACGCGGCGACACCCTCGAGGGCGGCCTGATCATGCTGCTGCTGTGCGCACGCATCTACAGCGAACTTGGCCTGCACCTCGCCGCCAAGCAGTACGCGCTCGCAGCCGCCACCGCTGCGAAGTCCGCACCCGCCCCGGAGCTTCGTCGTTTCATCCCCCACGGGATCATTCTCGCCGCGCGCTACGACCGACAGGCCGGAAACTGGATCTCCGCCACCCGCCTGTTCTGCATCGGCCTCATGGCACAGAACGCCTACTGCGACGAGCCGTACGACCACGAACGCTACCCCTACGTCTGGGAGATGATGGCCGACCAGGCGCTCACCCTGCGCGTGGCCGGCGCGGTGCGGCCTGGCTTCGTTCCCCTGCTCCGCGCGATCACGGCCTCAGCGGGTATCGACACCGTCATCGACGAGATGCTCGCCCCGACCGCCGACGACCCCACGGCAACCGAAGAGGCGTATGCCGAGGCGGCCGATACACACGGTGTGGGACGGCCCTTCAGTGACGCCGGCCTCACACGCCGCTATGCCTGGAACGCGCTCGGTGTCGACTGGGAGATCACCTGCCCGAACGAACGGCTGTCGGTGCTGGCTGCGGAACGCTACATCGCAGCGCTGCAGGTGTTTCTCGGTGAACTTGCCGTAGAGGACCCGTTGTTCCTGCCCGGACGCTTGAGCGTCGAGATTTGCGCAGACGCCACTTTGCCCCATGATCAGCCCGCCGTCTGCGATCAGAGCGCCGAACGGCATACCAACCGGTGGAGGCTGCGCCTGCCCACGGCCGGCCCCGCCGACCTGGAAACAGAGCCGCCCCGTCTTCTCACCGCCCTGGTGAAGGTGGTGCTCTCCCAGTCATTGCTCTCCGACGAGGCCTTCATGTACCTCGTCGAGCGGGCGCTCGCCGGCGGACTATGGCACAAGCTCCTCGTCGGCCGCCCCTACGACGAACTGGCAGACTTCCTGGGAGCCGACGACTACCAGACGATGGCTGCGCTCGCCGACCCGTCCGTCGGAGCAGGCACTCCGCGCGGCGAGGCGGAACCCGCTGCCCTGCCGGCCCGGACCGGGCCTGGACCCGGCTACGAGCACGAGAGAGCCCTCGACACCGTCCGCAACCGCTATGCCGTCATGCTCCCCATCGTGCGCTACACCCTTCCTCGCCTGACTGCGGACCACGGCTTTCGGCGTACGGCCACGCAGTTGAGGCAGGAAGGGTGGCGCGATTGGCATCTGCTGACTGCCGTTGCCAACGCGGTTGGAAACCACCGCGCCCACCAGCAGGGCCTGCGTCCCTCCCCAGGCGATTCCCAGCAGCACCGGGCACGCATCCTTGCCGCCATGCAGGCCCCCGAGCACCCCGATGACTCGCCTGTCCCTGCAGAGGCAATCACCGAACATGCCCTGCGGTCACACCTGGCCGTGGCTGCTGTGAGCACCGCGCTCGGTCTCGGCCTCGTCATCCGCACCGGCCCGCTCGACTCTCAGGCACTGTTGTCGGTGCTCGGCGAGCGGTACGGCTACTGGAGGGACGACATCGAGCACACGGACCCGTTCGGCTGGCCGGCTGAGCAAGACGACGCGATCTGACTGGCCAGCGCGTCGGCCGCTTCGACGATGTTGTTGAGGTGCTCCAGTGGGCCCTTCCCTGGGGGTTGGCCACACGATGAGCTGGTGGAGCAGCGTCACGTCGCTATGGCGCCAGCGAGTCCGGAATCGGCGAGTTACTGCCACCACCGACGATGATGCCGGGGCCTTTGCCGTGGTGAGTGGATACGGCTCTGTCACCACGCCCTGTCGTGCTCGTCTGCCGCAGTCAGGTCGAGGTAGCGGGCGGCGGCGTGCAGGATTTCGAGGGTGAGTGCTTCGGTGCCGTCGAGGATGGCGAGTTGGGCGGCCATGCCGATCAGCGGGGTGAGGTGCTCCATGAATCCGTCGGTGATCTGGTACAGCTTCTTCTGATGGTCCAGGAGGCTGTCCGGTTTGTGATGCCGTAGCCGGAGCCGGCCGTCGAGGGTGGCCAGGGTGCTGACCCATTCGTCGGGGTGTTCCTTGCAGCGGGGAGGGAGCCGGTTGACCCAGAGAGTGGGGACCGAGCGTTGCCGGATCGGCGCTGTGGACTCTGTGGGCCGGCGCAGGGCTGGGAAGCGTGCGGCGCGGGCTTCGCGGAGGATGTCGCTGGAGCCGATACCGCTCCAGAAGACGGTAAGCCCCAGTTCGTCGGCGAGGTAGTCGAAGAAGTCGAACGTCGGCCGAAGGTCTTCGGGTCGCAGCCGGTCGATCCCGTCGACGAGACACACTTCCGTGCGGGCGTGGCGCATCACGTGGACGGCGGGGCCGGTGAAGTCCTTCATCCGCTGCACGGGCCGTTGCTCGGTGTCGGGGCGGTACAGGTCCCAGCCGATGAACATGGCCAGGGCCGCGGACCAGTCGGCGGGTGAGCCCTGCTCCGGAGGGGCGTTGACGCAGACGACGGGGATCAGGCTGTCGTCGATGCCATGGAGCTTCTCGCGGCGTCTCTGGTGCGCCAGCCCGATGTGGTGCAGCAGGGTGCGTTTGCCGGTGCCGCGGCAGTCGCTGTCGATGGCGATGTGGGAGCAGGGGTGGCGGCGTTCGCCGTTGAGACGCAGTAGCCGTCGTGCGGTTTTTAGTCCTGTGGTGATGTCGGTGGTTTCGACGAGGCCGAGCTGGGCGTGGTAGCGGACCCTGGGGTCGTCCTCATCGACGAGGGCGGAGTCGCCGACCGACGGGATCGGGGGAGGAGAGGGCTGGTGGCGCACGCGTGCTCGCCAGCCCTGCAGGGTGGTCGGCGGCCCGGGAGAGGAGAGCGGTGTGGGCGCGGGAGGTGGGGCGCTTCGAGCGTCACGTGTGGGGGCTTTCACTGGTCGTCTCCTTGCCGCGGGCTTCCCGATCCGGCCCGAGGTCCGGTGCGCCTCATCGACCACGATCAGATCCCAGGCCGGGAGGCCAGCGTTGTGGGCCTTCTCCAGCGTGCCCAGGCCGAGGGAGGCATAGGTGGCGTAGACGGTGACCTTCTCCAGGCCCCGCGTCCACTCCACCAGCTCGACCGGGTCCGTGGTGTTGGGGAAGGCCACCTCCGCGCCCCGCAGCGAGGACACCCCGATCATCGGGCCCCGGCGGCCGCCCTCCCGCCACGCGGCCTCGGTCTGCGCGAGCAGGTCCAGGGAGGGCACGAGGACCAGGGCCCGGCCCGCGTGGAGCTCCTCCGCGCTGCGGACCGCCACCCGGGTCTTCCCGGACCCGGTCGCCATGATCACCTGCGTTCGAAGCTCGCGAGGGGCGAGCATCGAACTCGCAGGCGACTCGAGGGCGCGGAGTACCTTGTCCACGGCCTCTCGCTGGTGCGGACGGAGTTCCATTGCCATCCCGGCATTCTCTCCCGGGCTCCGGACGTCTCGTGCGCGCCGAGCTTCCCCTCTCTGTCTGGCGGACTGGGGCAATGAGCTAACAAGATGAAGGACTGGCGGTCTTCGGGCTTACCGGGGTCACGCCCCGCAAGGACGACCGCTCCGGTGCGCCTGCTGGTGCCCCTACCCTGTGGCGCTTGCCGGTGCTGTGCTGGGTGCGTTGGCAGTTGGATGGGGCAGCCGTTCGCCGGCCTGCGCACAGCCGCGCCGTGACGACCGATCGTCGGGAGTGAGTGCCAATGACTGTGACCTCAATGGCCACCAGCGGATACGACAGCGTCGGCCCTGCGTGCCCGCACGCTGTGCGTGGCACCTCCAGTTCTTTGGAGGGGCCGCCGGTGTTCGTGGTGTACCCCAATGGTGCGGGAGCCTGGGCGGTCTCGCGGTACGCCGATGTACGGACGGTGCTGGCCGACACCGTCGGGTTCAGCTCACGCCGAGGGCCTGGGGACATGCTCCCCGGCCCCCAGAGCAGGGACGCACTGCCCGTCCTGCCGGGCATGTTCTCGCACCAGGATGGCAGCGAACATCTGGACTACCGCCGGCTGATCGCCCGGGAGTTCTCCGTTCTGCGCACCAGGCGCCTGGCGGTACGCATCGGCCGGATGGCGGAGAAGCGGATTGACGCCATGACGGCGGCGGGGGATCGGGCGGATCTCGTAGCCGAGTACGCGCTTCCACTCTGCTCCGAGGCCCTGTGCGACGTGCTCGGCATTGCGTGGACGAAGACCACATCGGCGGAGATCCTTCGACTCTTCACCGGCCAGGACCTGAGCAACCATGACCTCTACGAGACCGGCACTCCCGTCGACGACTTCGCGCTGGACTTGGCGCGCCAGATCATCAAGGAGCCCGGCCGGCGGCCCGGGCTGCTCGCAAGGATCGCCGGCCGGCAGGTGCCGGGCGGGCGGATCGGGGAGGCGGAGCTGGCGGGGGTGGCCAAACTGGTGCTGCTGGCGGGCCATGTGAGCCCCACCCACATGCTCGCCCTGAGCGCGCTCACCCTCATCGAGGATCAGCGGGAATGGTATTCCGCACTGGGCCAGGATCCGGCCTGCGCGACGGCAGTGGTGGAGGAACTGCTGCGGCACATCACCATCAAGCAGTTCGGCCTGATCCGCCGTGCCACGCGGGACACCGAGGTCGCCGGCGTTCAAATCCGAGAGGGTGACTGGGTGGTCTGCTCGTTGAAGGCAGGCGAGGACAACCAGCTTGGGCAGCCCGTCGACTTCGACCCGGCCGGCCATGCGGGCGGTCACCTTTCCTTCGGGCACGGTCCGCACCAGTGCCTGGGCCAGAGCCTGAGCCGGGTCGTCCTTGAGGAAGGACTGGTTGCACTCAGCCGCCGCCTGCCGGGACTTCGCCTGGCCGGGCCTGAGCACGCTCTGCCCTTCCGTGACGACAAGACCGTGTATGGGGTGAAACGCCTGCCGGTCGCGTGGTGAGCGGCAGACGCCTCTCCAGTGCTGTGGTGGTTCCCCTCCTTGCGGGGAGAGGCACCACCACACGGCGGACGCACGCTCCGGCGGAGGTCAGCCGGCCGCTGCCGTGGTGTGAGCGAGTGGCCCATACAGCCAGTTCCCCGGCGCGCTCGCATCCGTGCTCAGGAAGAACTCCTCGAAAGCCTGCGCGAGTTCCTCGCGGCTGATGCGTCCGTCTCCGTCCCGGTCGAGGCGCTCGAACGCCTCCAGCGCCGAGCCCGAACCGACTCCGTACGCTTCGAGCCAGCGCGTGAACTCCTGTGCGTCGAGGGCGCCGTCGCCGTCACGGTCCATGGCCGCGATGACGGTGTCCACGATGGGCAGGATCGAGGCGGTAAAACCGTAGGCTTCCTGCACGCCGTGCCAGGCGCCCACGAACTCCTCCCGGTCCATGCTTGCGTCCGCCCCGCATCCCAGTTGCTTGCACATCCGCAGCCAGCCCTCGTCATACTCTCGGCGCAACCGCCGGGCGGGCTCTGAATCAGGACCGCTGCCGGCGGCCTCGGCCAGGCGAGCGGCAAGGTGGTCGTAGTCCTCCTTGTTCACCTGGCCGTCCCCGTCCTTGTCGAACAGATCGAATCGCCGCTGCAGTTTCGCGCGTGTCAGGCTGTGCACTGGCTTCACGCCCTTCTCGTTGCATTGTCTGGGGATCTCCATCGACGCCGGTCACGGCCGGCACTTTCCCAGTAGTCCAACGAGATCCGCGCGGCCGGGGAAACGTCACCCAGGGAGCCGAACGCCTCCTACTCTGAGGCGGGTACGGGCGCCGGCATGTGATGCGGATCCTCGCCCTGGTGGCCGCGCTGACCGTGTCCGTACCCAGCGTGATAGGCGGTGACCCACGGGCCGCAATCTGGCCGCGCGAAAAGAGCCTCGCGGCCATGGTGGTGTTCGCTCCAACGAGAGCCTCTGCTGACCCACACAGCGACAGCCGACCGGGACACCTCACACCACCCTTCGGACTCTGCTGATGGCAACCAGAGTGGCGCAGTTCCACCTCACGCCGGCTGAGCGGCCGGACCCGGGCGCTGACCTGCTGTGTCTGTCAGGGGTGGTGCGGCCGACCGGACCTGGTGCTTGATCGGTTCTTCGGTGATTTCGCTCCGCCGGCAGGGTGAGGCGCCTTCGCCAGGGTCGTGCTGAGGGTGATCTGTCAGGTATCACCGAGCGGTGATCATGAATATGCGCGTCGCCTGGCAGCCTCCGGAGCGGGAGGCGCTGGCGCTGCGGTACGCCGCGAACTGCCCGAACGCGACGCTGGCCTTCGAGCGGGCGTCCTGACCACGGCCAGCACCGGCTGACGACAAAGCGGCGCGGGCACCGCCGTGACGTGAACGGCTGGAGAACGCGACAGAGCAAGCAGCGCAAACGCTGACACTCAAGCAGAAGGAGAAAGAAATCATGGCAGTCGTAACGCCATTCTCGGTCACAGTAATGGCCGGCGAGGACGTGGCCGATTCCATCGTCAATGCCATCGGCAAACAGAAGCACGTCATCACCAAGGAGGAGAGGGACGGCTTCGGCTGGCCTTGGGGCAGCATTACCGATGCGTGTGAAAAGTACTTCGGACGACGCCCTACCGGCGCGTGGATTCACAACCCGACCGACCATGACCTGTACAACACCTACAAGTGGCAGCAGACGACCACGGTCCTGCAGGCCAGCAAGGCCGAGATCCTTGGGATCAGCAGCAACCCGGAAATCGTGAAGACCGACACGCTCCGCAACAATTCCGAAACCGTGGGCGGAGAGTTCCACGCCAACATCACCCAACAAGTAGCCAACTCGGTCAGCAACACCTGGTCATCGACCAACAGCATCAAGACGGAGCAGAAGATCTCCTACGAGATCGGGTTCCTGGGCAGCGGAGGCGGCGGCGAAACCTCAATTAGCTATACGCACGAATGGGGAGAGTCGAAGACCGAAACGCAGACGGTCACGCTGGGCTCGGAATCCGGGGTCAAAGTCTGGCTCGAACCCGGCCAGGCAGTGGTGGCCAAGCTCGTCGCGACCCGCGGCACCATGAACGTCAGGGTCACCTACGCGGCGACGGTCGAGGGACAGACCGCCGTGCACTTCCACCCTCAGCACAACGGACACTACTTCTGGGGCCCGTACATCAACCCGATCCTCAGCGCAGGGAACCTCAACCGCAGCAAGACATTCACCGAGGAACTCAAGATCGGCTTCTACACCACGGCGGAAATCGTCCTGGAGGACGCCGAGACCGGTGATGTCCTGGTCTCCTTCCCGGTCGACGGCGGCCCTGCCACCGCAGCGGGCGAGCCCATCTCCTTCGACCTCTCCCCGCAGGCACGAGCGGCCGAGGCCGCCGCAGTAGCGGGAGAAGGCACGAACATCCCCAGCCTGAGCTGAACATCTGAGCGCAGCGCAAGGCATCCCAGACAGCTGGCAACCGCGTGCAGCACTGCCCTGGGGCCCCTGCCGGTGCCGGGCGGCAGGCCGCACTCGGTGGCCACACCCGCCATGGCACGACAGCTCCTGACCCTCCCCGCCGGAGATCAGGGGCTGTCGGCCGGCGTGCTTGCGGCCGGTCTGGCGTTTGAGCAGAAGTTCGCCCGGTGAGTGCCTGTCTCTGAGCCCGCCCCGCGCGGGCCGGCAGGGAGAAGTGGAAGTACAGGGCGCGAGCCAAGGTTCGCGAAATGCTCACGCATCCGGGCTACACCACTGGGGTAGTTCGGCCCGGGGCCGGCGGCCGCCATGGTGCCAGGTCGGCCACCGCGGCCGAGGCCGTGCTCTGTCCGTATCCGGGGCCCTGGCCCTCGGCCGCCGACATTCGGCGGTCCGCTGGATTGCCTCGACCCGCATCCACGCCAAGTCATCCGTTTCGAACTCGTCGCCGAGCTCATCACGGAACGCCTTGGGTTGCTGGGTGGGTGCCGCGGTGGCGGGAGTCCTCGCAAGGGGTGACGTCGACCGCGTCCCACGACGTCGCTGCGCAAGTCGGTTCTCTCTCGGTTGTCCCACTGCATCTTGTCGCTCGGCCAAGACGCGAAGGGAGGGCGCCCATGGGATGCGCCTGGTCCGCCCAGGACATACGTGGGGCAGGTCAGGCTGAGTGGGTGGGCAAATGCTGGCAGTCGGGTTCTTCGAGCGGCAAATCGATGCGCTGCTGACCACCGGGGGACATCGTTGTGTACCGCAACGGGCTCGCCGGAGCCCGGGGTATCCAGGCCCGAACAGGAAAGAGACATCGAAGTGCGCACCCGTCTTCTCGCAGCAGTGGCCGCCGCCACCTCCGTCGCCCTCATGCCCCTCGGTACAGCCTCCGCCACGGCGCAGGCCGAGATCGGCAGCGTCTCTTGTCGCGGCGGCAGCCTCACCCTGCAGTACAACCCGGGCCTCAGCTTCAGGAGGCAGGACGTGCGGCTCTCGGCCAGTGGCAACATGGGTCTGTGCCAGTCGGACAAGCACCCGAAGATCACCGGCGGCACCGTCCATGTCGCAGCGACGTTCCAGGCCGCGTGCCCCAGCCCGATCGGCCCGGGCTACGCCAAGGTGACGATCTCCTGGAACGACGGAAGCACCTCAGTCATTTTCCACTCGACGTTCCGTGGCGACACTGAGTCTTTCGGCCTCGAAGGGGGCAATGTCATGAGCGGTCCCTTCCTCAACGGCACCGCACGCGCGAACGGCCGGACCACGACCAACCCGCTGGACATCGGCGGCGCCTGCGCGACCGGCGGCGCCATCAGCTACCAGTCGACGATCGACGACTTCGCCGTCGGCCAGCTCTAGAAGGCTGCTGAGAATCTTGTGGTGGGGCTGTCCGGCCGGAGGCCGGGTGGCCCCTTGCTTATGCGGTGGCCGGGGTGAGGCGCCAGGTGGTGCTGGTTCGGGTGAGTCCGAGGTTGATGAGTCGGCGGAGGTTGAGGGCGGCGGCGCGGTGGTGGAGCCAGATGTTGTTGGCGTTGACGCCTCGGTGCGGGACTCGTCGGTTGCCCTTGGCGACGAGCCTCCGCCGGCAGCGCACTCTCCGCCACGCCCGGCGCACGGTCCGGGACCAACCGCACCGACCGCCCCGCCACCTGGACGACCGGCGAGCCGGCCGCCGCCCGCTCCTCGGCGATCTGCTCGCCCCTCCGCTGCATAACTCGCTCGGCCACGGCGAGCTCGGCCCGCACCTCGGACAACTGCTTGGCCAGCTGTTCCTCGAGTTCGTCCAGCTCCGCACGTCGGGCGGCGATCCGCTCCACCACCTCGGGCTCCATACGGCGGATCGTAGGAGCGGCCCCGGCAACGCCGGACGGGAATTCGCAAAGCCACCCCTGCCAGACGATCTACACCCCAGACTGCCGCCCGCCACCAGCGCGAGCACCCCGGACCGAGCCACACCAGCCCCTGTGACCAGCCAACTTCAAGATGGCGGGGCTTCACTGATGCCGCTCATTTTGCCCAGGTCGATGCGAATGCCGTCAGGCGCCTCAGCTTGCGGCGTCTTGTCAGCCATGTCTCTGCCCCTTACCGGTCGGCTCACCGCTGACCTCAGGGGATCATCCCATCGGTTCCCAGACAGCCCGAACTAGTCGAAGTGACTGGCTGGCCATTCGCTCGTTGGGCTGGGCATGATCAAGAAGACACTCCTCACCTCCCTGGCTGTCGTTACCGTTTCGCTCCTGCTTGCCCCTGGAGCATCGGCTGCTGGCGGTCTGACCACGACGGCGGTTCAACACATCGAAACCAGGGCCGTGGACACCTGCCCGGGCGACAGTGGAGGTCCTCTGGTTGACTCGTCAGGATCTGGAGACTTCGTGGGCGGCGACACCTATTCCGACTGCCAGGGCGGCGGTTTGCCATTCCACCCCGGCATCTACTGACCGGTGAGGGTTCGATCACCCGTGGCGCAACCCTGCGTCGGACGGGGCGTCACCCCTGCTGCGAGACTTCGGCGGTGAGCACCATGCGCCGCCCCCTCGGGCACAAACCCGCCCCGGCCGTCGCTGACCAGGAGTCGGCAACGGCCCCCCGCCGGACCGCTGCGGAGCGAGCCGCGAAGGAGGAACTCCTCCCGTACACCCCGGCTTCGGTGGCCGGCGCCTCGGCGGGACGTCGGCTGCTGGGGGAGGGGCCCCGCAGCTGACGGACCGTCCTGGGCAAGCCTGCGAAGGACAGGCGGGCGGGCCGGTACCGTCGCCGCCGTACTCGGCCGCTCGCTACGAGAGGACGAGGCAGCGCGCAGCCGAGACGGCGGTGGCCGAGGCGCTCCGGGCGCTGTCCTCAGAGCTGGATGCAGTCAAACGGCACGTTGGTGGCGACGTCCGGATGTTTCGGTTAGAGCTTCTCGTACGTCAGTACGGCTGTGACGCCGTTCACCGTGTATTGCGCCGTCATGCCGCGGTCGTTGAACTCGCGGACGATCGTACTTTCGCGCTCGGAACCTACCTGCTGGTGGATCAGCTTGCCGTCATCAACGGTGATGACCGACTTGTAGGTGCGTTTGTCGTCAAGGATTTCCTCGAACTCCTCGCCGAGGGCGAAGGAGATCTGCGTGGTCTTGACCGCGCTCGTCTTCAACGTCCAGGTCTGGTCGCCGCCGGACAACTCCACCTCCTGGGTGGATGCCTTGATAGCGGTCCGGGCGATCATGCCAACCCCGAGCTCCTTGAGGTACTCGTCGTAGTTGTGGGTGTTTATCTGCTTCCACTTGCCCGGCTCAACGGCCACCATCGTCTCCTTCACGCATCGCGAGAACATCACCGGCACCATGTGCCGAACCTCGAAAACCCTACGCGTTCACCACGAAAATGATCAGGGTTCCGCTCACAGCGATCTGCCCGGCGCTCCATGTGCAGGCACAAGTTCGAATCGGCCTGCCCCGTGCGGTGGGAGGTGGACGCGCCGGAGCCGGGCAAGCTCCAGCGTAGGGTCCTCGCTGCCGTCGACCCGTACGTCGACCGCGGGACGACCGGGATCCCGGCCTGGAACGCGGCGGTCAGAAGGACACGCAGCACGATTCGTCCAAATGGACGTGGAGGGTAAGGGTCTCGTCCCAGGTGACGTTCTCACCCGCGGCGAGTTGGGGCCGGGTTCGGTCCGAATGGAACGCGATAACGCTAAGTGCCACATAGATCTGGTTGCCACTGAAGTGGCTCAGATTCTGCAGGTCGCGAGCGGCGATGACATGCACTGTCACCGTATCCGGGCGGGGGGTTTGGGAAGAAGTAGTCACAACGAGGGACCCCCCACGATGGAGATGGCCCGATAGGCCGTGCCCCCGGACAGCCGTGTTGGGCGGCTCGATGCTCTCCGTGGGCAGCGCCGCAGTGGCGATGCCCGAGGGCATGGTCCGCGCCTGGCCTCCCCGGCCTGGCCCGCCATGGCCGCCGCGATGGACCGCCTGGACGACCAGGGCGTGGACGGAACCCGGCTGCTCAATGACGCGCACGCCGCCAAGGTAGGCGTCGACAAGGCGGTAGGCCGCCGTCCTCGCCGCCGCACTACCCGAACCCGTGGCCGGCCCTGCTACGTCGGGGCCGGGTGAGGTCGCGGCCGCACGCACGGCCCATGCCCGACCCGTCGGCCCCACAGCCCGCCGCTGAGAAGGTACGCGCACCCGGGCCCGCTCGGACCCTGGGCCGCCGCCCGCCTCCGCCCCGGCCCCTGCTGCTGCGCCTGCTGCTGCGCCTGCGGCTTCGGCAAGCACGCTTCATGTTGTTCATACCCTGCGAACGCACCCGAGATGTACCGGCTCACTTCCGATGGCGTGCTGCCGCACACGCCGACGATGTACCGCCGCCTGTCCGCGCAGCTCGGCCGTGCCCGCCGGGAGGGACCCTTCTGCGACCTGATCGGCCGGGCGAGGGCCGGTAACACTGCGCCTCGGTCGAGCACCCCGCCCGCCGCTCTTTGGATGAACAGTGCCTCACACCAGGGCGGGAATGGGATGGCGAGGGCTGTCGGCCGTGGAACCCGTCCGTGGGCCGCTTTGTGTTGCCGCCGAGCGGTGGTCCGCCCCCGAGCCTGCCAGTCACGTGAGCGCCGCACCGCTCGGTCTTTTGGCCGGGGTCATCCCTACAGGGCAGGTCGCTCATGACTGTGGCCCCCAGGCGGCGGGGGCCACAGCAAGGAGCGGTGTGCGACAGCCAGTGGCGCTGATGCCGACGGATGCCCGGTGTTCCCCATGCGTCAGCGGGAGGGCGAACCCCTACGCCGGCCTCGCCTGGGTGGCGCGGTTACTTGTCGTTGAGTGCAAGCCTGTTCGGCGTCCCATAGGGGACATTCCGCGTCCCCAGATCGGCTTGGGCGGGAGCGGCGGTCGTGATCTGGGTATTGCTGGTGGTGACGAGGGCGTAAGCGCGGGCGAGGGCTTCCACTGCGGTGGCGGACTGGGTCTTGTCCTTGGCGTTGGTGATGGCGGTGGCCTCGCTGGCGATGGCCTTGAGGAGTGCCTCGCGGGCCTCGGTGGCGGCCGGCGTCTGCGGGGCGGCGGTCAGCACCAGGCCCGCATCCGCCGGCGCCGCCTGCTTCCCGTTGGGGCTGGCGGTTTCGTCGGTCTGGATGGGGGACAGGCCCGGCGCGGGCTCGGTCTTCTTCTTGGCCATGATCGGTCCTCTTCCTAACGTGTCGGCAGATGATCAAGGTATCGGCCCTACGGCTCCGGGAGGACTGAATCGCCCAACTCCGCGTCTTTGTGGGCCCGGTCGCCTAAAACGGTCCGCTCCCGAAGCAAGAAGTATCGGCATCGCCGATAGGCGACTGGGTCTGCGTCAGCTTGAGCTCGACGGTTCCTGATCCGTTCCCGGTTTGGCGCCGCTGGCTTCCGGGCGGCGCCGAACCAGACGCCTGGGAGCAGGACGCGCTTTCCACAGGAGGGAAGGATGTTGTGACCGTTACAGCGTGGGCGTCTGGTCGTTGAGGTGGGCATGAAGATCACACGAGCTGTCGCACTGCCCCTCATTGCCGTATCGGTCGTCGTGGCAGGAGGCAGCGGCGCCCACGCCGACGAGGCGCCCCGCGGTAACAGCGCCGTCCTGCCAGCGAGCCAGGTCATTCCCTCGGGTCTGGAGTTTCAGGACGCCCTGCTCGAAATCGTCCAACAGCTCCCCAACGGCATCGCCTGAACGATTCAGCCGACCTGGCCGGGCTGATGGGCGTCGCGGATTCTTCACCGGTTCCGCGACGGGTGCCTTCACCAGCATGCGGAGTGCTGAGCGGGGAGTCTTGAGTCGGGGCGTGTCGTTTGTATGGTCCAGGCGCTTGTCGTTTCGCAGGTAGATGGCGTGGCGTGCGTGTAGGAGTACGGGTGTTCAGGCATCAGCCCCCACGGCGAGCACGCCGAGGCGCCCCGGAGTGAACCGGTCACGGCGCTGCTTCTGCTTGACGATCCACACCCCCGGTCCGATGCTCGACCGTCCGGGAGCCGTTCAACGTGACCGCGTCCCGGCATGCCGCCACCCCCACCGCTCCCGGTATCGTGCGAGGGCCTCATCACCCGCCGGGAAGGCCACCGCGCCCCTCCCGGACATGGACGTCACGGTGTCTTAGCCGTGGTCGTGCGGGCATCGGCTGCATTCACGCCGCTCCGTCACCTGGGTGCGCCGGCGGCTCGCTCACCGGCCGTCTCCTATGCACCTTCGCGGGCTTCCTCCCGTCGCGTTCCCTCCTCCACTCGCCGTTCCCGCGGGCCTGACCGGACGCGACCGCCTTCGTTGCGTAGATGCCCGGTTGGTTCCGGCTGGACCGGACCGAGGGCGAGGGCGCGCCGTGTACGTCGCGGCGGAGAAGGACACCCTGTGCCAGCAGCTGACCGGCTGGCTCCGGGTCGCGGGCACCCCGGTCTTGGTGGTGCCCCGGCGGCTTGGGGTTGCCGTCCGGTGGCAGCGGGTCAGCAGGTGATGGGGACTTGCTGGCCGAGGCCGTTGTCGGAGCCGGTGGGCGGCTGGTAGCCGGGCGGGAAGACGATCTTGAAGTACATCCAGCCGCGGTAGTTGCCGTTGTTGCACGGCACTGCGGCGTTGCTCTGCCCGGTGCGGGTGTTGGTCTGGGTCCGCAGCGCCGACTGCTTGGCGAGCTGTCCGTTCTTGTACAGGGCTGCCCGGGTGGTGATCTCGGAAACCGGCGCGGTACACGACACCCTCACGGTGACGTTCACTGTGCTGGGCGTTCGGGTGGATTTGAGTGGGCGCTGTACCTGCCCCTCACAACGGATCGCGGCGCCCGCGTCCGAACCCTTGCCGGCTTCCACGGAGCCCGCCTGTTCGCCGTCTCCCGCCGGGACGGTAGCCGGTGCGGTCGGATCGGGTGCAGCGGACTCTGCCGCGGCGGGGGACGTTGCGGCGAGAAGTGCCAGGACCGCCATCGACGCGGCCGAGGCCGGCATCCTCCATGTGCGCATGAGTCTCCTTCATGACGAAGGCCGGCGATGTAGCGGACGGGTGTCCGGGATCCGAGCCGGCCCTGGTGCAACAAGAGACTACACAGAGCATTCGAAGTGTCGCGCGGAGTCACAAGCCGACCGGTGAGTCGGCTCGGAGACGCGCAAGGGAAGCGCTCGGCGGGGCATGGAAGCGCGGTACCGCACCGCTCTGGCGTGGGCGCCCCCGCCGAGTGTCCGCGGAAACCCAGACCGCCGCGGTAGACGTACCGCCGTGCGAACCGCGAGACGGTCGCGGACATCCAGCCCGATACCTCCTCATCTGCTGCTCGCCGCCGAGTTGAAGCTTCCAGCCGCCGAGGCGTGCCTGGGTGGCCTCGCGTGTCCGACCGCCCTCCACGCCGAGAGCGGGCGATCCGCCACGACTCGTCGACAAACCACGGCCTCCGGTGGCTACCGGCCGAATTCGTGGAAGACGGCGGTGAGGTTGTCGGCCACGGCCAGGGACGGGATCACGATGTCGAGGGTGCCCGTGCCGGGAACGATGACGGTCTGTTCGTCGAGGGCGTCGAAGACGTCATCGATCAGCCTCTGTGTCATCCGCGGGGCCTTGGGCCGGATGAGTTCGACGAGTCTGCGGCGACCGGCCTTGCGCAGTACGGCGGGGGATCCGTGTCGCTCGAGGAGCCAGGTGACGGCCCGGTGGTCCAGTCGCGGGCCCAGGACGCGCTCCAGCGACGGGTGGAACTGGGTGAGCAGGCCGCGTATCCGGTTGCTGGTGCGGGTGGCTTCCGCGGCGAGGTCCTGGTCGAATCCGGTCAGCACCGTGAGCTCGGCGGTGATCTCGTCGGTCAGCTCCAGCGAGCGCAGGGTGTGAGGCATGGTGCGGGCGGCGTCCGCGATGACCGCGGCGTCCTTCACGTCGGTTTTCGCCTCTCCCGGGTAGAGGTCGGCGATCCGTCGCATCGCGAGTCCGGGCAGGTAGGCGACCTGGCAGCCCGCGTCCCGGGCGACGGTCAGGGGGCAGGGCGCCGATCGAGGCGGGCTGGTCGACGATCACCAGCACGGTGCCGAACTTCGCGGTCAGCTTGTCGAAGACGGCCCGCAGTTTCGGTTCACTGTTGGGCATCGGCTTGTCGAAGACTTTCTTGCCCGCCGGGGTCAGCCCGTGGCCGTGATGGGCGCTCTTGCCGACGTCCAGACCGAGGAAGACGCCCACATCGCCGGTGTCTAACATTGCACCCCTCCCAGGTAGTTGACCTTGCCGGCCTCGGCGGCGGCACCGTGCTCGCGCATCCACGTTATGCAGACCTGCCGCCCGCGAACTGCCCGGCATTGCGCCAGGCCAGGCGGTGGCCGGACCTCTCATCAGCGTCTCCGACGGCACCCCTCGGACCCGGCGACACCACCCCCCAGGTCATCCGTTCGACAGAGGGGACACAGTCATACCGAGCCCGGAGGCCAGCGGCCCCATTGCAGGACCGCGAAAAACATAACGGGGGGGGCGTTCGGGGCGTCGGTGGGCCGGCTGACGGCGCTGGGAACGGCGCCGTTGGCGGTGCTGGGGGAGGTGCGGATGATCGAGCGGTTCCGTTCAGGGTCGGGTGGCCTGCGGGTGACGCTGGCCTGGCCGGCCAGCCTGCGGGGTGCCGCCTCGGAGGGGTCGGCGGGGGCCGTCAGGCACGGCCGGGTCTTCCTCGGCGAAGGGTGCCGGTGCGCACGGCATGCCTACGGCGGCATCGTCCCGGCGTCCTGGTGCAACGAGCACGGGACGACCACGCCGGTGATGGAGTGGCACCCTGGCGGCGGGATCCGCTGCGAGGAACTGGCCCGGGGGCGTACGCGCTGTCTGGCTAGCACCATCCCCTCAACGGGGACGCCGACCACGGGTCGACGCCCCCGCACTTCATACAGAGCCCACTTCAACGGCGCAGGCTGCAGGCACTACGTGAGCGCCTCAGCCCACGTTGACCTCGCTCGTGTCAATCCAATAGCAACTGCACTGTTGCTGCACGGCGTCGAAGCTGCTGGTGAACGACGCGGAGACGTCGCGTGGTGCGGCCGAAGCCGGAGCGGTACCCAACGCTACGGCGGCAATGGTCAGGCACAGCGCGGAGAGGAGGTGTTTCATCATGTTTCGCGAACGACTGCGTCCTGAAAAGGGCACGCGTTTCTTGACCGTCTGAGCGGTGTTGGTTTTCACCGGTCGGGGTGGTGTTGATGGTGGGTCGCCCGGAGGTGAAACTGCTCCGGGCGACCCGACCATCAGCCCGGGGCCGCGACGAGTTGTGCTTGGCCCGAAATTCGTCTGGTGTCGGGGTGAGGCAGGACCGGGTGGGGGAGAGTAAGAGACGCTTCGTTTCGCCCGCCCAAACCAGGTGGAGTGCTGTGTCGCAGAATGTCGAGGTGGTGGTGGTTGGGGCCGGGATGTTCGGTTCGGCGGCCGCCAAGTACCTCAGCCGTGCCGGCGCCGATGTGACGGTCGTTGGTCCGCCAGAGCCCGGCAGCCGTCCGGGGGCCGGGCTGCCTGAGTTCGGCGCCTACTACGACGAGGCCCGGATTGTACGACGTCTGGGATGGGACGATGTCTGGGGCACCTTGGACACCCGCTCGGCGGAACGCATGCGGGACATGGAGACGGAAGCGGGGGCCGGATTCTTCCACGAGTGCGGGGCGCTGGCGGTGATGGCGAGGCTGATGCACTCACGTACCGACGCCATGCTCCGCGCTTGCGAGGGCGATGGCATCGTGGTGGAACGGATCTCCAGTGCCTTCCTGCGTGAGGAGTTTCCGGATCTGGGACTGCCACCGATGGCCGGTGGCATTGAGGGACTCCTGGAACGGGAGAGCGCCGGCTACCTCAACCCACGGCGTCTGGTGAAGGCCCAGCTTGACCTGACGGTCGCGTCGGGCGGGCGGCTGCTCCGCGGGTCCGTGACCTCCGTCCGCAAAGACATGGCCGGTCTATGGCGGATCCATGGAACGGCACAGGACGGCGCCTTCGAGCTGCAAGCCAGGAAGGTTCTCATCGCGTCGGGCTCCCTGATCAACCACAGCGACGCGCTGCCCGCCGGCTACAGGCTCGACCTCCACGTCTTCACCGAACCCAACCTCCTCCTCGAGGTCGGGGGAGATCAGCTCCGGCGACTGAGCGGCCTGCCCACCGTCGTCACCGTCGATCCTGCGGACTCGGGCAACGACAACATGTCCCTCTATCTCCTGCCGCCCATCCGCTACCCGGACGGCAAGTGGTATGTGCGGATCGGCCCGGCGATGCAGCCCCTTGTCCAGGAGCTGCGCACGCAGGAGGAGATCCGTTCCTGGTACGGCCGGGAGCGGATCACCGCGGAGCAGTCGCGCTTCCTGCTGCGCATGATGCGTCTATTGCTGCCCGGTCTGGAGCCGGCCTCTGTGCGCGAGGCGTGCTGCGTCGTCGACAAGACGCCCTCGCGCTACCCCTACATCGGTCACCTCGACGAGGACGAAAGCGTGACCGTGGTCGTCGGCGGCAATGGCCATGGCGCCCGCGGATCCGATGAAATCGGACGGCTCGCCTCGAGCATGGTGCTGGGCCAGCCGTGGGACTTTCCGGTCCCGCAGGAGGTGTTCGCTCCGACGAGAGCCCCTGCCGTCCCACACAGCAACAGCCGACCGGGATTCCTCACACCGCCCTTCGGACTCTGCTGATGCCCACAGTTGGGACGGATTCCACCGACACCGGTTGTTGTTACGGCCGAGAGGCACTGGCCCGGCGGCTCGTTGCCGAGCGGGAGCTGGACGCCGGGCAAATGGCCGCAGGCCTCACCCGGTCTGGTGCCGGCTGATGCGCTGGCTGAGATGGGCAACGACAGGTCGGACCTGGTTCCGGCGCCGGACCAGGTGAGGTGCGGTCGTCAGGGGTCCGACGTCCACCCCGGACCGGGTGGCGGTGTTGGGCCGCCGTCCTCGACCTGGCCGCCTTCGTCGACCGGCACGTCCGTCTCGGCCCGGATCCGGCCGCAGTGCGGCTCTCCGTGTGGCGGTGGCGCCAGGGCGTATAGCGGCCCCCTTCGGCCGAGCGCAGCAAACGTCGCCGTTCCGCCCCGAGCGCGCGGCGTTGCGCCGGCACTGGTTCCACTGGACGGGCGGAGATGAGGGCCGGCCAGGGCAGCGACGCCCACTTCTGCGAAGCGGGCTCGGATCGGTGCGGGGTGCTGCTCTGGGAAATCCAGTCCGTGGTGCGTGGGCGGTGCGGGGGTGTCTTGCCCGGCATGTGCCGGGCAGGACACCCCCCGCGCCTTTCGGGGGTCAGCCCACGCGGTACAGCAGGTGCAGTTTGTTGTCGTGGGAGGCGAGGGCGGCCTCGTCCAGGCAGGCGCTGCCCGGGATGGGGGTGGCGGCTTCCCAGGCGGGGGAGATGTACCGGGAGATGCGCAGGTCGCCCTCTAGGGCGCGGTGGACGAGCGTCAGTTTGTTGTTGTGCACGGTCAGGGCGGGACCGCTTTCGGTGCGCCAGTTGCTGTTGGGCTGGTGGGAGGTGCCGGCGGGCCAGGTGCCGAGGTGGATCTTGTCGTCGTGGGTGCCGCGGTGGGCCAGGAGGAGGCTGCCGCCGTGGGAGACGGCGGTGGCGGTCACGTTGATCCGCCAGGGCGTCCAGGCTTCGCCGCGCCAGGCGTTGGGAGTGCCGTCGGAGGACCACAGGAGCATGTCCGTGCCGGGGAGCTGGTGGACCATCCACAGCCGTCCGTTGTGGCTGGCCAGCGCTGGTGTCACGGAGGTGTAATTCCCCTGGGTGCTTTGCTCGCTCCATCGGGTGCCGTCGAACGAGGCGGTGAAGATCTTCCCGCTTCCTCCGACGTGGGAGCAGTGGAGGCGGTTGTTGTGGGCGGCCAGGCCGACCGGCAGGTAGGTCTCGGTGCCGGGGATCGTCTGGGGGCTGCTCCAGGTGGTGCCGCTCAGGCGGCTCCACGTGATCCTTCGGTCCTGGTCGGGGAAGACCGCGTAGAGGCTGCCGTTGAAGGAGGCCAGAGCAGGGGTGGACGAAGCCTGCCAGTTGGGCGTGGCGGCATCGGTCCAGGAGGTTCCGGTGAGAATCTTGTGGCGCACGGACGCCGGCCGGGCGAGGGGCTTGGCACCGGTGTACCCGACTTCCAGGATGAAGTGCCCCATCCCCCGGGAGGCTTCCGCGTCGAACTCCATGTTCCACGCGCGGTTGGGTGCGTGGTAGAGGGCGGCCAGGTCGGCGCGGGAGAAGGTGAAGCCGCGGGTGAGGATCAGGTCGTCGTAGTTGCGCAACGATTCCCACAAGGTGGTGATCAGGCCGACCGCGTTGTAGAGGTAGCCGAACGCCTCCGTACCGGGCAGGAGGTCGGCGAACATCATCTGGACCTTGAGATTGTTGACAACCGTCGTCAGCGCCCGGCCCAGCGCGGTGTACCACTCCGCGTTGGACTGATCGCCCTCCCAGGCGGTGATGACCGTGCTGCCGTAGCCGCCCCTGAAGGTGGTGTCGAAGAACGCCGTGCTGCCGGTGACGATGTCACCGGCGACGTTGTACCGCTGGCCGCTGACGACTGATCCGGTCTCGTGGGTGCGGGTGGTGTGCTCGTAGCCCAGCGTGTTGGAGGCGGCCGTCCAGTAGATCTCATCCCTCCCCCCGCCCTGGTCACCGGCGGCTTTGCGGCAGAAGAAGGTGCGGAACTGAAGCCGGGCGTGGAAGTCCCCGGCCGCAAGGGCGCCGGCCGTCCCCTCGTCGCTGTCACCAGTGAAGACGGTGATGCCGTGGCCGTACTCGGCCAACGAGGCCTTGAACTCGGCCGTGTCGATGCCCTCCCCGGCCTCCAGCCGGGCCCGGTCGACCACCGCCACGTTCGGCAGCGCGGCCACCAGCGGGCCGATCTCCCGGATGGCCGCCGTGTAGTCGGCCTGGGTGAAGCCCTCCTTCAGGCTGCGGGAGGTCACCGAACGCGGCAGGATCTCGATCTGCGAGCGCGCCGCAACCTGCTCGCGGTAGACCCGCCCGACGCCAAGAATCTCCTCGTCGCCCAGCACCTCCCGCAGCGGCCCCAGGAGCCCTTCCTCGAAAGGCGTCAGCTCCAGACCCTGCTCCGCGCGAGCGGCGGCATGCAGCCACACACCCGACAGCACATTCGTCTCACCATCGGTGCGCAACCGGCGCGCACCGGACTGCTCACCTCCCCTGCCCGAGAGCATCTCCCGCCACCGCTCCAGGCGTGCCGCTGTGCCCGTGCCGTCAACCGCTTCTGTGCTCACTCGTTGCCTCCGACCTGCCCAGACCGTGGAAGCCGGGCACTCATCGCCTGACGCACAAAAAAACGTACGGACAAACCACTCACCGAGCGACGTAATCTGTGTATTCAGCCACAAGTCAGGCTAAAAACTGCCGCAGGCGGAGATCATCACACTCGGCACCGGCCACGGCCCGCACCCCAGCAGGCAAGACGGGCCATCACCGCACCCGACCAGGCCGGCCCACTACCCGGTTCTGACAAATACGCGACGCGCCAGAGCCGAGCCACCATGACAAGCGCGGGGCCACGCTTCGGTCGATCAACCACCGGCGCCCCGGCCCCTGCTGCCGGCGCGCATGGGCAGCTCCGGCGACCCGTGGGGCGCGCCTGCGGCGGGACGCGTACCCACACCCGCACCCGCTCCCGCCCCGGCTCCGGGCACCACGCCCGCGCCCGCTCCCACCCCCGCCGCCGCTGCTGCGCCGGTGCGGGAGGCCGCCGACCCGTGGGCGCCACCCGCCAGCGTGGACGCGAAGCGCTCCTGGGGCCCGCTGACCGAGGGGTTGAGCGTGCCCCGGGATCTGGACCTCGGCGACCGGACGAAGGCGCTGGAACAGCTCGGCGTGGGCCGGCTCGCGCACGCCGCGATCGTCGGCGTCGTCAAGGACGTCCTTGCCGAGACGCAGGCGGGTCTCCTGGTCGGCTCCCGCCAGTGGCCCCTGCTCGTGGCCCGCATGGACCGGATCCGCGACCAGGGCGGCACCGGTCTCCTCGGCGCGCACCTGGCCCGCCTCCAGGCCGACACCTCCTGGAAGGACGGCCCGTCCTCCACCACGGTCGGGCGGCTCGTGGACGCGACCCTGCACTCCCTGACGACACCGCCCTCGGCGCCGGCCGCGCCCGCCTCCCGGGGCCGGGTCTCTCCGACGGCTGCCCGCTCCCGCTCCACCACCACGCCTGCCGCCGCGGCCCCCGGACAGCCGGCCCCGACGGAAGCCGCCGTCCCCGCCCACCGGCAACAGACCGCACCGGCCAGGGGCGCGGGGCGTACCCGGTGACGGCGGCGGCTCCCGTATCCGGACGCCGCGGGCGTGGTGCCCGCTTCCGGGTGTGGACGGATCGCGTACGGGCGCGGGCGGGCTGGTGGGCGCCCACCGGCCGAGACCGGATCGCAGTGGAGGGGATTGCTGATCGCCGTCCCCATGCAGGTGCTGGGCTGGCGGGCGGGTCAGGTAGGCCTGGAGCAGGCGGACTAGACGCCGCTCGGCGGAGTTCGAGCAGTCCAACTGCGATGACAAACGGTCCAGGTCTGGTGTCACAGGACATCACATATGCCCTCTGACAGGCGATCTTGACCGTTTGCCAGTGATCTTGGTTTCAGCCCTCCGCCCAGTACAGGGTGGGAACGAGCGTCGGGTTGCTCTGGTAGAGCAGTTCCATCACGGAGTCGTAGTCGAATTCGCCCTGCTTGAAGTTGCTGACGATCGCCTTGGCGTCCTGGGTGAACTTGCTGTCCGCCGAGGTGAACTCGGTGAGCCACCAGTTCTCGTCCAGGACGAGGGGGAGGTAATTTTCTCCCCTCACCGGGTCTGTGATCCCCTCGATCCACGCCGATGCCTTCGCGTAGCTCTTCTCGGGCAGCAGCCAGAAGACCAATCCTTGCTTCTCCTTGCTGAGGATGAGGGACTTGAAGTCCTCATCGAACTCGAGGTACTTGGCTGGCAGGTTCCGGGCTTCGATCATCTCCTCGCGGTTGGTGGGGAACATCCAACTCCTCTTCGCGCCGAAGAAGAACACGGCACTGTCGAGCTGCTCGGGAGGGATGGCCCTGTACTGCTTGGAAAGGTACGTCGCGTTCATAAAGGCGTGCCGCCGTGCGTCGGTCATGGCTGGTCCCCTCGTGTTCTCTCGGACTGTCGCTGCCCAGCGCTACCCCAGACGACGGTGGAAGACACGAACGAAGCCCAGATTGACTGGAACAGGTGCCATCGGGCCTCATCCCGGCCCGCAGCAACCTCTGGCGTGAAGGTGCCATGCCCGGAAACCGCCGGGGTGGGGTCCCCCTGGGGTCGGCATCTGATGCTTGCTGCAAGTGGCCCTGCACGGTCAAAGTCACCTGGCAATCAGTCAAGATCACCTGTCAGAGGACAACATAGCTATTGCGCCCACTCCACGCCGAGGGCGGCGAGGGCGGCGAGCTGGGCGGCGTCGAGCCGGTCGCGGCGCTGTTTCTGGTTGACGATCCACACCCCGGTGCGGTGGGCGGTCCCGTCGGGGAGGTGCTCGACGTGAGCCCGCCCGGGCAGACCGCCGCTTTCCCGCTCGATGTACTGCGTGAGGGCCCGGACGCCCTTGTGGAAGGCTTCCGCGCCGCGCCCGGACGTGGAGGCCGCTGCGGTCGTGGCGGCCGCCGTACGGGCCGGGACGGCCCGCGCCGGCTTCACGCCGAGCTCGGCGAGACGGCGCTGCTGCTCGGCGCTGAGCCGGCCGAAGTCGCGGCGCTGGGTGGCCGTCCACCGGCCAATGTCCTCGCCGTGCCACGTCACCCCCGGTACGACGTTCGCCAGGCGCGCACCGCCCGCCAGCAGGGCCCGCAGACCCGCGTAGTGCCGCTGCCAGTCCACCGTCCTGATGTTCTTTGTTGTTTTGTCGGTGGTGGTTCGGTGGGTTGGTGTCAGTGAGGTGGGTGTCTGATTGTTGCTGGTCAGGCGGGTAGGTTGGGGGTTTCTGGTGCTGTCATGGATGACGATTTAGTGCTGTCGTTTTTGGTGGGTGGCCTGGTCAGTTGGTTGCAGGTCGGTATGACGGGATGGTGTTTCGTCTGGTCCCGGGCGGCAGGTCCTGTGGGCGTGTGGCGGGGGTCAGTCGCTGACGGGTTGCCATTCGCCGCAGTGTTCGCTGTTGAAGGAGTAGTCGCCGGCCCGGATGGTCACTTGTACCCGTTTCGCGGCGTTGGTGAAGTAGTTGTCGATGATCTCGCCGTTCGAATCGGCTCGTTCCCAGTAACAGCCTTTGACGTCGGTGGTGTAGTAGGTGCCCGCTTGCACCTCGGTTCCGACCAGCAGTACACCGGACCCGAAGATCTTGCCCTCGGACCTGAGCTTGTTCTGCTTCTCCGCTCCTGCCAGCAGCTTGGTGATCATTTCCTTCTGGGGGTGGTCGGGGCAAAGCGTCAGCGCTCCGGTGACCTCTTGGACCTGCTCGACAGAGCCGGCTGTCGCCAGGTAGCCCCAGCTGTCGGGGGCGTTCTGGGCGCACATCCCGTACAGGGTGCCGAGGCTGCCGCTCTTGCCGGCTGTGCCGTAAGCGGTCTCGACGGCGCGCTCCTCGTCCGCGGCCATCACCTCGCCGGCGATCGTGGCTTGGCACATGTCGTGTTCGAGTGTCCAGGCCTTGCGGAAGTCGGAGTAGTAGCTGGCGGCGCATCGAATGGCCGGCGCCACCGGTACCGGAGCGGGGGAGGAGGCTGAGGCCGTTGCGGGTGAAGCGGCGGCTGGGCCCTGAACCGGGTCTGAAACTGTAGGAGCGCTGGTCTGGGAGCTGCCGCAGCCTGCCAGCACCAGGACCGTCGCGACCACGCCGAACGACTTCTTCAACTGACCCCCGCATGCTGCTCTTACCCGCGTATCCGGCACGGACGGTGCGCCCCGGCGTATGGAGCGCACAGTACGTTCCAGCCTCGAGGCGTGTCGCCCGAACGGTGAACTCCGGCGGCTTGCCGGTACCGGCGCGGAGTGTGACGCCGCCGCCTGCGTCCGTGCCGGCGGGAAGACCGGCGGTGGCTCCGGCTACGGCGTGGCGGGCAGGCGGTAGCGGATGCTTGTCGCGGTGCGGTGGAGTTCTTCACCGTCTCGGCTGCTGATGAGGGGGAACAGACTCTGGTCGGGGTCTCGTTGTCGGAGCCGGCCGTAGGTTTTTGCCGCGGCCAGGAGGGGGCGAGCCCAGTGGGGGACGGGGTGGACCCGGCAGTGGCGGTGGGCTGGCTGGTCGTGGATTTTGAGGACGGCCGCTGTTTCGCTGATGTCGCTTCCGCGGATCAGGGCGAGTCGGGCCGTGCTTGCCGCGGTGAGGGCGTGGATGGCCAGGGCTGCGACGTGCGGGGGGTGGGCGATGCGGTGCAGCCGGTGGGCGAGGACCTTCTCCCAGGTCCGGCCCGCCTCGCGGCCGGCGCTGTCGGGCCGCGGAGTTTCGGGGAGGGGGGTGTGGTCCGCGCCAGGGCAGGGGGTACGGGCGGGCCGGGTGACTTCTATCCCCCAGCAGTCGGGGCGCGCGGTCATCCATGGCCCGTAGTCCGGGCCGAGGCGGCTTTCGGCGGGCTGGTCCTGGTTGAAGGACAGGGCCAGGTTCTGAGCGTCGGCCGGTGACGGCGCGGCTGGATGGAGGACGGCACGTGCCTGCTCGAGTTCGTCGATCATCTGGTGTTCCAGGCCGTTGAGTAGCCGGGCCAGGGCTCTGTCCGCGGGCTGGTGCCAGAGGAGGGTGAGTCGGATGCCGCTGCGCTCTCGCAGGGCGAGCAGTTGGGCCCGGCGGGCGTGTGTGAGGCGGTCGGTGCGGCAGACG
>NZ_JBSFTP010000063.1:0-43627 GCF_053591315.1 Streptomyces sp. NPDC003042 | reverse complement strand
CCCCGATGTCGGGGGCCGGCGGACGCCGGCCGGGACGTCCCGGCCGGGCCTCGCCGTACGTACGCGGGATCAGGCGGTGGCCGTCAGGGTCGCCGAGCGGCGGGGGATGGCGAAGGCGTCGAGCTCGGCGCGGGTCAGGCCGGTCAGGGCCGTGACCTCCTCGGTGCCGACGGCGCCGCAGTCCAGGCCGCGGACCAGGTAGCCGGCCAGGGCCTTGGCGGTGGCCGGCTCGTCCATGACATCGCCCTCGATCTTGGCGACGTACGCCTTCAGGCGCGCGGCGGCGGTCTCCAGCCCCTCGCGGTAGAAGGTGAAGACGGCCGCGTAGCGGGTCGGCAGGTGCGCCGGGTGCATGTCCCAGCCCTGGTAGTAGGCGCGGGCCAGGGCGCGGCGGGTGAGGCCGTAGTGCAGCTTCCAGGCCTCATGGACGTGCTCGGTGGTGCCGATCGGCAGGACGTTCGTCGAGCCGTCGGAGACGCGTACGCCGGTGCCGGCGGCCGCGACCTGCATGATCGCCTTGGCGTGGTCGGCGGCGGGGTGGTCGCTGGACTGGTAGGCGGCGGAGACGCCGACGCAGGCGCTGTAGTCGAAGGTGCCGTAGTGCAGGCCGGTGGCGCGGCCCTTGGCGGCCTCGATCATGCGCGCCACGGTGGCGGTGCCGTCGGAGGCGACGATCGACTGGCTGGTCTCGATCTGGATCTCGAAGCCGATCCGGCCCGGGCGCAGGCCGCGGGTGGTCTCGAAGGCCTCCAGCAGCTTGACGAAGGCGCTGACCTGCTCGGCGTAGGTGACCTTCGGCAGCGTGAGGACGAGGCCCTCGGGCAGGCCGCCGTGCTCCAGTAGGCCGGAGAGGAAGATGTCGGTGGTGCGGATGCCGCGGTCGCGGACGTTGGACTCCATGCACTTCATGCGGATGCCCATGTACGGGGCGTTCGTGCCGTTGGCGAACGCCTCCGAGACGAGGCGGGCGGCGCGGGCCGCGGCCTGGTCCTCCTCCTCGTCGGACCGGACGCCGAAGCCGTCCTCGAAGTCGACGCGGAGGTCCTCGACGGGCTCGCTGAGCAGCTTGGCGCGGACGCGGTCGTAGACCGGTACGGCCAGCTCGTCGGAGATGCCGAGCACCTTGGCGAAGGTGGCGGCGTCCGGGGCGTGCTCGTCGAGGGCCGCGAGGGCCTGGTCGCCCCAGGAGCGGATGGTGTCGGCCGCGAAGACGTCACCGGGGACGTAGACCGTGTGGATGGGCTGACGGGTGCCGGGGTCGCCCGGGTAGTGCCGCGCGAGTTCCGCGTCCACCGGCGCGAGGGAGGCGCTGATGCCCTCGCTGACCGCGCCTGCGAGGCTCGTCGCCACCTTCTCCTGCTGACCCATCGTGCACTCTCCTCTTTTCCGCTTCACGGAAGCTTAGATCCGCATTGCAGAATTTAGTCACGGGGTTCCGCTCAGTCAATGGTCCCTCGGCCGGGGGCGGCAAACGACTCGGGGCCGTGCGGTGACAATCACCACACGGCCCCGGAGAAGACTCGGCGCAGGTCAGCCCTTGCGCGCCTTGATCTCCTCGGTCAGCTGCGGGACGACCTGGAAGAGGTCGCCGACCACGCCGTAGTCGACGAGGTCGAAGATCGGGGCCTCGGCGTCCTTGTTGACGGCCACGATGGTCTTCGAGGTCTGCATGCCGGCCCGGTGCTGGATCGCGCCCGAGATGCCGGAGGCGATGTACAGCTGCGGGGAGACCGACTTGCCGGTCTGGCCGACCTGGTTGGAGTGCGGGTACCAGCCGGCGTCGACGGCGGCACGCGAGGCGCCGACCGCCGCACCGAGGGAGTCCGCGAGCTCCTCGATGATGTGGAAGTTCTCCGCGCCGTTGACGCCACGGCCGCCGGAGACGACGATCGCGGCCTCGGTCAGCTCGGGGCGGCCGGTGGCCTCGCGCGGGGTGCGGGAGACGACCTTGGTGCCGGTGGCCAGGGCGCCGAAGGTGACGGCGAGCGCCTCGACGGCGCCGGCGGCCGGGGCGGCCTCGACCGGGGCCGAGTTCGGCTTCACGGTGATGACCGGGGTGCCCTTGGAGACGCGGGACTTGGTGGTGAACGACGCGGCGAAGGCGGCCTGCGTCGCGACCGGGCCCTCGTCACCCGCCTCCAGGTCGATGGCGTCCGTGATGATGCCGGAGCCGATGCGCACGGCGAGGCGCGCGGCGATCTCCTTGCCCTCGGCGGAGGACGGGACGAGCACGGCGGCCAGGGAGCCACCGGCGGACGCTGCCTCGTACGCGGCCTGGAGCGCGTCCACCTTCGGTACCACGAGGTACTCGGTGAACTCGGGGGCGTCGGCGGTGAGGACCTTGACGGCGCCGTGCTCGGCGAGCACGGCGGCGGTGGCCTCGGCGCCGGCGCCCAGGGCGACCGCGACGGGCTCGCCGATGCGGCGGGCCAGCGTCAGCAGTTCGAGGGTGGGCTTGCGGACGGCGCCGTCCACGTGATCGACGTAGACGAGAACTTCAGTCATGGGACTGCTCTCCTGCGATTGCGAAGTGTCTGGGGGCTAAGAGGGATGACCGAAGTTCTTAGATGAACTTCTGGCTCGCGAGGAACTCCGCGAGCTGCTTGCCGCCCTCGCCCTCGTCCTTGACGATCGTGCCGGCGGTGCGGGCCGGGCGCTGCGCCGCGGAGTCCACCACGGTCCAGGCGCCTTCGAGGCCGACCTCGTCGGACTCCAGGTCCAGGTCGGACAGGTCCCAGGACTCCACCGGCTTCTTCTTGGCGGCCATGATGCCCTTGAAGGACGGGTAGCGGGCCTCACCCGACTGGTCCGTCACGGAGACGAGCGCGGGGAGGGAGGCCTCCAGCTGCTCGCTCGCGGAGTCGCCGTCGCGGCGGCCCGTGACGATTCCGTTGGGGCCCCCCTCGACCTTGACCTCGGAGAGCAGGGTGACCTGCGGGATGCCCAGGCGCTCGGCCAGGATGGCCGGCAGCACGCCCATGGTGCCGTCGGTCGAGGCCATACCGGTGATGACCAGGTCGTAACCGGCCTTCTCGACGGCCTTGGCGAGCACCAGGGAGGTACCCATGACGTCGGAGCCGTGCAGGTCGTCGTCCTCGACGTGGATGGCCTTGTCGGCGCCCATGGACAGCGCCTTGCGCAGCGCGTCCTTGGCGTCCTCGGGACCCACGGTCAGGACGGTGATCTCCGCGTCGTCCGCTTCGTCGGCGATCTGCAGCGCCTGCTCGACGGCGTACTCGTCGAGCTCCGACAGCAGGCCGTCGACGTCGTCACGGTTCACGGTCAGGTCCTCGGTGAACTGCCGGTCGCCGGTGGCGTCGGGCACGTACTTCACACAGACAACGATCCTCAGGCTCACGCCGGCTCTCCTACCGCATCGTCATTTTTGGTACCGCCTTGTGCAGGCAGCATAGGCGCCATTCCGGGCGGATCCCGGTCGGGGCGGCCCGCGCTCCGATGGGAATGTTACTCGTCAGTACATCGTGGGTCCCACCAGGGTGCAAGGCCACCGAACTGTGATGTGGCCAACGCCGCCCGAACCGCCCCAGCAGGGACGATTCAGTCCCGCAAGGCGTTGAAGCGTCCCTGGTGGTACAGCAGCGGGCGGCCTTCCCCGGCCGGGTCCCCGGCCACCGCCTCCGCGATGATCACACGATGCGCACTGGCGGGCACCCTCGCCACCACCCGGCACACCAGCCACGCCAGCACCCCGCCCAGCAGCGGCACGCCGTGCGGGCCCTCGGCCCAGTCCGTGTCCGCGCCGAAACGGTCGGCGCCGCTGCGCGCGAAGAGCCCGGCGAGCTCCCGCTGATGCTCGCCGAGTATGTGCACGCCCAGGTGCTCGGAGTCCCGTACCGCCGGCCAGCTGGAGGCCCCGGTCCCGATGGTGAACGAGAGCAGGGGCGGGTCGGCGGAGACGGAGTTGAGCGAGGTCGCGGTGAAACCGGCGGGCCTGCCGTCCGTCTGGGCGGTGATCACCGCGACTCCCGCCGCGTGGCGACGGAAGACGGAGCGGAGCAGCTCGGGAGAGCCGGGGGTGCCGGGCAGGCCGGAGCCGCCGGGGCCGAAAGGTGCGGGCCAGGTCATCGGGACCGTCGGGGCCGTCATGGGAGGACTTCCTTCTGCCGCGGGAAGCGCGGACGCGGTGGGGATCGGGGGCGGGGCGTTCAGTGATCCCAACAGCGCGCGCTCGCGTGGCGGACGAGGTCCACATGGACCCGCCCGTAAAGCAGGAGTTCATACCGCATGCCGCCAGCCTGGCGATCTCCCGTGTACACAGTCAAGCCGCAGCGGGCAGATGTCAGGCGCGTCACGCTGCGTACGGGCGCGCGCACCGGCGCGCCGGTCATACCGCCGCTCCGAGTGCGGCGATCACATCCGCGGTACGGGGCATCCCGGCGGCCCGGCGGACGATGCCGCCGGCGGCGTCCAGGACGAGCACCGTCGGGGTCTTCTCGATGCCGAGGGCCCGCACCAGTTCCAGGTGCTGTTCGGCGTCGATCTCGATGTGTTCGACCCCGTCGACCATGGCGGCGACCTCGGTCAGGATCCGGCGCGTGGCCCGGCAGGGCTGGCAGAAGGCGCTGGAGAACTGGACCAGGGTGGCCCGCTCCCCCAGCGCCCGCCCCAGCTCGCCGGCGCCCAGCGGCCCGGCCGGGCCGGGGCTGCCGGGGCCCCCGCCGCTCGCTTCGCGACCGCCTTCTCCTTGCCCGCGCACGCGCGCTCCCCTCTGCCTCTGTTCGCATGTCCGTATGCCCGAGTCCGCTGGGCGGTGCTCCCTGTCCGAGCACCCGTCCGGCTTCCGGCATTCCCCGCGTGACGAGAATCTCCCCGGGCACGGGCGTCTGGGCTGGCCAGCGGGCCGTGTTTGGGGCACGATCCCCATGGTCGCGTACCTACGCTTCCGTAACTTCCGGCCGGGAGCACCTCCCCAGGACAGAAAGCGGGATCTCCCCACCATGGCTGAGCTCATCTACCCCCCAGTGATCGGCGCCGCGCACGCCCTGTTCCGTGCGCTGGACATCCGAATCGACGTGCAGGGCACGGAGAACATCCCGCGCAAGGGCGGGGCGGTCCTCGTGTCGAACCACATCGGCTACCTCGACTTCATCTTCGCCGGCCTGACCGCGCGGCCGCAGAAGCGTCTGGTGCGCTTCATGGCCAAGGAGTCGGTCTTCCGGCACAAGGTCTCCGGTCCCCTGATGCGCGCGATGAAGCACATCCCCGTGGACCGCACGCAGGGTGAGACCGCGTACGAGCACGCCCTCGAATCGCTGCGTGCCGGTGAGATCATCGGGGTCTTCCCCGAGGCGACGATCTCCCAGTCCTTCACGCTCAAGAGCTTCAAGTCGGGTGCGGCGCGCATGGCCCAGGAGGCCGGGGTCCCGCTGATCCCGGTGGCGCTGTGGGGTACCCAGCGCCTGTGGACCAAGGGCCGCCCGAAGAACCTGGGGCGCAGCCACATCCCCGTGACGATGCGGGTCGGCGAGCCGATCGAGGCTCCCACCGACCAGTACGCCGGGGCCATCACGCGCCGGGTGCGCGAGCGGGTCCAGGAGCTGCTGGAGGCGGCGCAGCGCGCGTATCCGGCCCAGCCGAAGGACGCCGAGGACTCCTGGTGGCTCCCGGCGCACCTGGGCGGCACCGCGCCGACGGCGGCCCAGGTCAAGGAAGCCGGCTGAGCCACCCCTGAGGCGCTCAATTCACGGCGCCGTCCCTCCTGCGGCGCCGGTGGGCCGCGACCCGGGCCCGCGCGCCGCAGGTGGTGGAGCAGTAGCGCCGTGCGCTGCCGGGCCCGGTGGCGAGGAAGAGCCGCCCGCAGCCCGGAGCGGCGCAGGCGCCCCAGGCGATGCGTCCGTACTCGGTGAGCAGCTGCGCGAGTACGAGGGCGCCGGAGGCGAGGAACCAGTCGCTCCAGCCGGCCCCGTCGCCCCGGTCCACGTGCAGGTGCCAGGGGTGGCCGTCGTGCCGGGTCAGCCGGGGCCGCGTGCCGCACTCCTCCAGCAGCGCGTTGAGGGCTTCGGCCGCGCGGTCCTCGTCGCTCTCGGCGAGCACGAGCGCCATCCGGCGTGCGGCGGCGCGCAGTTCGGCCGCGTCCGCCTCGCCGAAGGCCTGCGGGGCGAGGTCCGCCGGGTGCTCCCCGTGCCGGGCGAGCAGTTCGGCGAGGTCGGCGCGCGGCAGGTTGGGTTCGGCGCGTACCGCCTCCGCGAGGTCGATGAGCCGCTGGGCCGCCGAGAAGCCCCTGCCGTCCGCACCGGAGTCCCCGACCGCCATCCGTTCTTCCTTTCGGCCTGCACCCTCATGACGTAACGTCTTGTTCGGTTATCACGTTACCGAACGCGGAGGGGGTTCGTCGGTGGGCGGGTTCGGGCGGTATCTGGGGGCGGCGCTGGCCGCGCGCTTCGCCTCCGAGGGCATGGGCATGGCGGTGGTGCTGCTCGCCCTCGAACGTACCGGCAGCGCGGCCCACGGGGCCTTCGTCCTGACCGCCTGGCTGGCCCCGCACGTGCTGGCCGCTCCCCTGGCGGGGGCCGCCGCCGCCCGCGCGAGCCGACCGCGACTGTTCTACGTGGGCTCACTGGCCGGGTTCGCGGCCGCCGTCGTGGGGCTGGCCCTGCTGCTCGGCCGGGCCCCGGCGCCGCTGGTGTTCGCGGTGGCGGTGCTCGGAGGGACCTGCGGGCCGATGGTGACGGGCGGGCTGTCCAGTCTGGTCGCGGGGCTCGTACCGGCCGGTGCGGGCCGCGACCGGGCGTACGGCTGGGACGCGTCCACCTACAACGCGGCGGCGGTCACGGCACCGGCGGCCGTCAGCCTGGTAGCCGCACTGGCGTCGGCCGGACCGGCGATGCTGGCGCTGGCGGCTTCCGGGGCGCTGGCGGCGACGCTGGCCGCCACCCTCCCGTACGAGGACCCGGGCGCGGGCCCGTCCGACGACGGGCCCCGAGCCGGGCTCGGCGCGGGGCTGGCCGCCTTGTGGCGGGTCCCGCAGCTGCGGGCCGTCACCTCGGCGACCACCCTGGCGTTCGTCGGCATGGGCGCGCTGACCACCACCTCGGTGCTGCTGGCCACCACCATCGGCAGTCCGGGCGCGAGCGGGGTGCTGATGACGGCCTTCGCGGTGGGTGCGCTGGGCGGCTCGCTGACGCTGGGCCGGATGACGGCCGTGGCGCCGGGCCGGCTGGTGCGCTGCGCGCTGGCGGGGACGGGGGTGGCGCTGGCGGCGGCCGCCTTCACGCCGTCGGTGGCCCTGACGGCGGTGGCGTTCGCGGTGGCCGGGGTGTGCGACGGGCCGTTGTTGACGGCCACGCTGCGGATCCGCTCGGCGCACGCCCCCGACGCCGTCCGGGCCCAGGTGTTCACCCTCGGGGCGGGGCTCAAGCTGACCGCCGCCTCGGCGGGCGCCGCCCTCGTGGGGCTGGTGGCCGCCGCTCCGCCGTGGACGCTGCTGCTCGGGATCGCCGGGCTCCAGCTCGCGGCCGCCGCGGTGCACGTGCTGGCTGCGGCGCGGGGGCCCGTACCGGTGGCGGGGGTTACAGAGCCGTCGGCAGGTTCCGCCACAGCTCAGGCCGGTCCACGGACTCCTGGAGGGCCTTGAGCGCGGCCGGGTGCGGAGCGGCGTACAGCTCGGGGTAGTCGATCTCGCCCAGCTCCGGGCGGACGGGGAAGGCGAGTTGCTCGCGGTCCAGGCTGAACCGGGCGTCGACTCCCGGCTTGTTGCCGCGCGGGTCCACCCGGGACCAGCGCGCGCTGCCGGGCAGGCGGAGGGCGACCAGGCCGTGGACGGCCGGGTTCGAACCCTCGTCGTCGGTCAGCCGCTGGTAGCACAGGGCCGCGGGGATGCCCTGGGCGCGCAGCAGGGCTGCGAGGGCGTGGGACTTGGCGTAGCAGATGCCGTTGCGGGTGCTCAGCACGTCGGAGGCGCGCCAGGTGACGCGGAGGTCGCCGGAGTCGGCGGAGTGCGGGACGGTGTCGCGGACGAAGTCGAAGGCGACCTCGGCGTAGGCGCGGGCGTCGCCGGTGGCCGTCCAGAGCGCGTCGGAGGTCTCGAGAACGAAAGGGTGGTCATGGTCGATCGCCTCGTCCGCCGCGAGGTAGGCGGCGAGGTCGGGTTGCTCCTGGATCAGTTCCATGATCCAGGAGCATAGCTATGCAGCATCCCGTATGGCTATCGACTTTTGCGACAGTGTGATCGGGCGTCGAGGGACGTCCTAACGCGCCAATTCTTCCTTCAGCGCCTGGAGGAAACCGTCCACGTCCTCCTCCTGGGTGTCGAAACCGCACATCCAGCGGACATCGCCGGCGGCCTCGTCCCAGAAGTAGAAGCGGTAGCGCTCCTGGAGCCGGCGCGTGACCTCGTGCGGCAGCCGCGCGAAGACCGCGTTGGCCTGCACCGGGTAGAGGATCTCCACCCCGTCGGTCTCGCGCACCCCCGCCGCGAGCCGCCGCGCCATCGCATTGGCGTGCCGGGCGTTGCGCAGCCACAGGTCCTTCGCGAGCAGCGCCTCCAGCTGCACCGACACGAAGCGCATCTTGGAGGCGAGCTGCATCGACATCTTGCGGATGTGCTTCATCTGCCGGACCGCGTCCGGGTTCAGCACGACCACGGCCTCGCCGAACATCATGCCGTTCTTGGTGCCGCCGTACGACAGCACGTCGACGCCGACGGCGTTCGTGAAGGTACGCATCGGCACGTCCAGCGAGGCCGCCGCGTTGGCTATCCGGGCACCGTCGAGGTGCACCTTCATGCCCAGGCCGTGGGCGTGGTCGCAGATGGCCTTGATCTCGTCCGGGGTGTAGACCGTGCCCAGTTCGGTGTTCTGGGTGATCGAGACGACCTGCGGCATCGCCCGGTGCTCGTCCTCGAAGCCCCAGGCCTCCTGGTCGATCAGCTCCGGGGTGAGCTTGCCGTCGGGTGTCGCCACCGCGAGCAGCTTGAGGCCGGCCATCCGCTCGGGCGCGCCGCCCTCGTCCACGTTGATGTGGGCGCTCTTGGCGCAGATCACGGCGCCCCACCGGTCGGTCATGGCCTGGAGGGCGACGACATTGGCGCCCGTGCCGTTGAAGACCGGGAAGGCCTGCGCGTACGGTCCGAAGTGGCTGCGGAAGATCTTCTGCAGGTGTTCGGTGTACTCGTCCTCGCCGTACGAGACCTGGTGGCCGCCGTTGGCCAGCGCTACGGCGGCGAGCACCTCGGGGTGCACGCCGGCGTAGTTGTCGCTCGCGAAACCACGCACCGCCGGGTCGTGGTGGCGGCGGGCGTCGGTCTTGCCGGCATCGGTTCTCACGGTTGCGGAGTGAGCCACAGACGCTGTCCGTTCACATCGGAGGCGGGCCGCTCCCAGACTCCGGCGATGGCCTCGGCCAGCTCCGCGACGTCGGTGAAGCCCGCGAACTTCGCATTGGGTCGCTCGGCGCGCATCGCGTCGTGCACCAGTGCCTTGATGACCAGGATCGCAGCCGCGGCGCCCGGGCCGTCCTCGCCCCCCGCCTTGCGGAAGGAGTCCGCCATCGCCAGCGTCCAGGCCTCGGCGGCCGCCTTGCCCGCGTTGTACGCGGCGTTGTTGGCGACCGGCTTGTGCGCGCCGGACTGGCTGACCAGGACGAAGCGGCCGCGGTCACTGCGCAGCAGCCCGTCGTGGAAGGCGAGCGAGGTGTGCTGGACGGTGCGGATGAGGAGCCTCTCCAGGAAGTCCCAGTCCGCGAGGTCGGTGGCGGTGAAGGAGGTGCTGCCGCGCCAGCCGCCGACGAGGTGGACCAGCCCGTCGATGCGGCCGAACTCCTTCTCGGTGCGGTCGGCCCAGGCCTTGGTGGCCTCCAGGTCGAGCAGGTCCACGGTGTCACCGGTGACGGTGGCGCCGCCGTGGGCGTAGCGGGCCGCGTCCACGGCCTCCGCGAGGCGCGCGGGGTCGGCGTCGGACGCGACGACGACCGCCCCCGCCTCGGCGAGGCGGAGCAGGGCGGCGCGACCGGCGGGCCCGCCGGCCCCGGCCACGGCCACCACCGCTCCCTGGAGCTTTCCGTTGCCGTTCCCGGAGCCGTTCATCCGTGCAGCCTCCTGAGGGCGAGTGCTCACGCGGCGACCCGCGCGGCGCTGTGAACGTGCTCTGCCTGGACGTGCTCTGCCTGCTCTGCGCCGCGGGCGGTGATGCCCTTGGCCGAGGCGATCACGCCCTTGAGCTTCTTGGCGAGGGCCTCATAGAACATGCTGAGCGGAAACTCGTCCGGAAGCACGTCGTCCACGAGCTTGCGCGGAGGCTGCGTCAGGTCCAGGGCGTCGGGGCCCTTGGCCCAGCGGGATCCCGGGTGCGGGGCGAGGTACTCGGCGACCAGCTCGTACGCCTTGAACCAGTGGACCAGCTTCGGGCGGTCGATCCCCGCCCGGTAGAGGTCCTCGATCTCGGCGCACAGCTGGTTGGTGACCTGCGGGGCACGCATCCAGTCGATCTTCAGCTTGTTGTCCGTCCAGCGCACCACGTCGTGCTTGTGGAGGTAGGCGAAGAGCAGCTGACCGCCGAGGCCGTCGTAGTTGCGGTTGCGGTCGCCGGAGACCGGGAAGCGGAACATCCGGTCGAAGAGGACGGCGTACTGCACGTCACGGCCGTGCTCGTTGCCCTCGGACTCCAGCTTCACGGCCTCCTTGAAGGCGGTGAGGTCGCAGCGCAGCTCCTCCAGGCCGTACATCCAGAACGGCTGGCGCTGCTTGATCATGAAGGGGTCGAACGGCAGGTCGCCGTGGCTGTGGGTGCGGTCGTGGACCATGTCCCACAGGACGAAGGCCTTCTCGCAGCGCTCCTGGTCGGTGACCATGGCGGCGATGTCGCCGGGCAGCTCGATGCCGAGGATGTCGACGGCGGCCTCGGTCACCTTGCGGAAGCGGGCGGCCTCGCGGTCGCAGAAGATCCCGCCCCAGGTGAAGCGCTCGGGGGCCTCGCGGACGGCGATGGTCTCCGGGAAGAGCACGGCCGAGTGGGTGTCGTAGCCCGCGGTGAAGTCCTCGAAGGTGATGCCGAGGAAGAGCGGGTTGTCGTACCGGGTGCGCTCCAGCTCGGCGAGCCACTCGGGCCACACCATGCGCAGGGCGACGGCCTCCAGGTTGCGGTTCGGATTGCCGTTCTGCGTGTACATCGGGAAGACCACGAGGTGCTGGAGCCCGTCGACGCGCTCGGCGGCCGGGTGGAAGGCCAGCAGGGAGTCGAGGAAGTCCGGCACCCCGAAGCCGTCGGCGGCCCACTTGCGCAGGTCGGCGACGACCGCCTGGTGGTACGCCGTGGCGTGCGGCAGCAGCGGGGACAGCGCCTCGACGGCGTCGATCACGCGCTCCACGGCAGCCTCGACCGCGGCCCGGGCGGGGGCGCCCTCGGCCTCGAAGTCGATGGAACCGTCCTTGGCCTGCCAGGGGCGGATCTCCTCCACGGCGGCCTTGAGCTCGGGCCACGCCGGGTGGTCGACCACCCGCGCCCCGGCGGTTTTCGCGGCCCCGCCGGCACCCGGCACAAGAGTTTCCGTCATGTCACTTCCTCCACAGGAGAACCTCACGTTAAGACAGCGTATGCATGTCGGGCTCTTCTACTCAAGAGGAAACTCGGGAAATTATCCTGTGCGACCCCCTTCTTCACCGAAAGTCTTCCCGTTCTTCAGTGTGGAGACGCTCGAGACCGCGCCCCGTCAAGGTGGCGGGGACGCGCCCACCCCCGGGTGACGCGGCGGTGCGCCCGCGGCCCGTCCGGCGGCGCGCGCCCCTGGCGGGAACCGGCCGGACGGCCGTTTCGGGCTGCCGCACGGGCGGTCCCTTCGTACCCCCGGCGCACTAACATGCGTCCTCACCGCGCGCGGCCGGTCGGGACACCGCGACCGCGCGGAGAGCCGCCGTCGACGGAAGCGAGAGAACCTTGACTTTCCTCACCATCGGTCACCGCGGGGTCATGGGCGTCGAACCGGAGAACACCCTGCGGTCGTTCGTCCACGCCGAGCGTTGCGGGATGGACGTCATCGCACTGGACGTCCGCCTGAGCAAGGACGGCGCCCTCGTCGTCCTGCACGACGCCGAGGTGGACCGCACCACCGACGGCGTGGGCGCCGTCGCCGATCTGACCCTCGCCGAGCTGCGCGAACTGGATGCCGGTCAGGGCGAGCGCGTACCGGTCCTGGAGGAGGTTCTGGACGCCGTCCGGACCCCGCTCCAGGTGTCGGCGCAGGACCAGGGCGCCGCCGAGGCGCTGGCACGGCTGATCGCGCTCCGGGACCTGACCTCCCGCGTCGAGGTGGCCTCCTTCCACGGCCCGGTGCTCACCGCGGCCGCCCGGTCGGCCCCGGGCGTACGGACCACCCTGTACGCCGACCCGCACGGGGAGGACATTCTGGACCGGGCCGCGGCGGCCGGGGCGCGGACCCTCGCGCTGGACATCCGCCGGCTCACCCTGGAGACGGTGGAGTCGGCGCACGCGGCCGGCCTGCGCGTGACCGGCTGGACGGTCAACACCCTCGACCAGCTGAGGCTGGCGCGGGCCCTGCAACTGGACGGCGCGGCCACCGACTTCCCGGAGATCCGCAGCACCGGCCGCTTCACCGCATGAGCCCGCGGCGCCCGCGCTACAACGGCTTGACCAGCAGTTCGAAGGCCAGGTCGGCGCGGAGCGGAATGCCGAAGCGCTCGTCGCCGTAGGGGAAGGGGCTGAGTTCGCCGGTGCGCCGGTAGCCGCGTCGCTGGTAGTAGGCGATGAGCTCGCCCCGCACGTTGACGACCGTCATCCGCATCTCCGTGGCGCCCCACGTCGCGCGGGCGCGGCGCTCGGCCTCGGCCAGGATCTCCTTGCCGAGGCCGCCGCCCTGGAGCCCGGGGCGGACGGCGAACATCCCGAAGTAGGCGTGGTCGCCGCGGTGTTCGAGCTGGCAGCAGGCGACGAGCTCGTCGGCGCGCTCGACCACCAGGAGGGTGCTGTCCGGGGCGCCGATCACCGCGCGGACGCCGTCGGCGTCGGTGCGCTGCCCCTGAAGGAAGTCGGCCTCGGTGGTCCAGCCGGCCCGGCTGGCGTCGCCCCGGTAGGCCGACTCGACGAGCGTCACCAGTTCCGGTACGTCCGCCTCCACGGCGCTGCGGAAACTCAGGGCGGCGGGGTGGACGGTCGACATCGGACGCTCCGTTCAGTGCGGCGGCACGTGACGTGCCTCGTGCGGCACGCAAGAGCCTAATGGGTGTCGCGCGGGCCGGGTCGAACAGTCGGGCGCAGCGGCCGGGCCGTGATCCACGGGATACCGGCCGCCGGACGGGGGCATCTCTTCCGGTGACGCCGACGACGCCGACGAACCGGGAGGTTCCGCCGTGCACGGTCCCGCGATGTCCGTCTCCCCTCTCTCCGCCTCAGCCGTCCCCTCCTGGCTTCTCGTACTGCTCTGCGCCGTGAGCGGTGCGTACTGTCTGCTGCGGGCGCGCAGAGCGGGCCGGGAGGCGCGCGGCGCGGCGGCGGGCGAGGCCCTGATGGGCTTCGGGATGGCGGCGATGGCCGTGCCCTCGGGGACCGGACCGTGGGGTCCGGAGGTTTTGCTGGCCGTCTTCTGCGGGGCGGCGGTGCACGCCCTGTGGCTGCTGCGCGGCGGGGCGCACCACGCGCACCACCTGGTCGGCTCGCTGGCGATGGCGTACATGGCGCTGTCGATGACCGCCGGGCACGCGCACGGCCGGGCGGGGCTGCCGGTGGTGACCGGGGCGCTGCTCGTCTACTACGCGGGGTACGTGCTCCTCGGCGGGGCCCGGCTGGTGACGGCGGGCGACGGCGCGCCGCCCGCCGCCATGGCCACGGCCACGGCCCTCGCGCCGGCGGCGCTCGCGCACGGGCCCGGCGACCTCACCCGTGCGTGCCGACTGGCCATGGGTACGGGCATGTTGGCGATGCTGTTGACCATGTGACCGGTCGAAGAGCACCCCGGAGGTGACCCGCGTCACCAATGCCTCTGACCCTACCCGTAGGTAGCTCCCCGCTCGTAGGCTGGCGGCCATGATGGTCCCCGCCGTTCTCCTCCTGCTCGGCGCACTGACCGCGGTGCTCGCCCCCCGCCTCCTGGCCCGCGCCGAGTGGCCCGAGCGCGAGCCCGTCGTCGCGCTGTGGGTGTGGCAGTGCGTCGTGGGCGCGACGCTGCTGTGCCTGGCGCTGTCGATGCTGCTGAGCGCTGCCGCCGCCTGGTACGCGGTACGGGGCCGGCTCTTCGCGGTCGCTCCGCACGGGGTGGTCGACGCGTACGCCCTGGGGGCGGCGGGGGGCCCCTGGGCCGCCGGTACCGCCCTCGCGCTGGCCTGCGGGGGGCTGTGGACGGGGGCGATGCTCACCCGGGAGGTGCTGCGGGCGCGGGCCCGGCGGCGTGCCCAGGGGGCCGAACTGCTGGTGCGCTCACCGCTGCTGCCCGGCGAGGACCCTCGGGCCGGGCGGCTCGTGGTCCTGGAGGGCCCGCGGCCGCAGGCCTGGTGGCAGCCGGGTGCCGTCCCGCAGCTGGTGGTGACCACGGCGGCGCTGGGCCGGCTCAAGGGCAGCCAGCTGGACGCCGTACTGGCGCACGAACAGGGGCACGTGGCGGCCCGCCATGACTGGCTGCTGCACTGCTCGCGGGCCCTGTCCGGGGGGTTTCCCCAGGTGCCGGTGTTCGCCGCGTTCGAGGCGCAGATGCACCGGCTGGTGGAGCTGGCGGCCGACGACGTGGCCTCGCGGCGCTACGGTCGGCTGACGATCGCGCTGGCCCTGGTCGGACTGAACGAGGACCGGGGCGTCTTCGGCCCCTGCCCGACCCCGCAGGCCCATGTCCCGCAGCGGGTACGGCGGCTGCTGTCCGCCGCCCCCCGGTTGTCGCCGGTGCGCCGGCTGCGGCTGACGGCGCTGGCCACCCTGGTCCCGGCGGTGCCGCTGGCGGTGGCCTTCGTGCCGGGGCTCAGCGCGCTGGCGTAGCGAGCGCGGTCGGGAACGGGTCCCACCCGGTGCGAGGATCGTGCGATGCGCATCAACCTGCTGGGGAAGACCGGGTGGGGCTGCGCCCTGCTGGCGGCCGTGCTGACCGTCCTGGTGGTGATCCGGTGGCAGCCTCTGGCCGGCTACGACGAGCAGGTCGCGCGGGACCTGCACCCGTACGCCGTCTCCCACCCCGGGGTCACGCAGCTGATGCGCGTGCTCACCGACTGGGTCTGGGATCCCTGGGCCATGCGGGCCGTGGCCGCGCTGGTCTGCCTGTGGCTGTGGCGGCGGGGGGACCGCTCCCGCGCCCTGCGGGTCGCGGCGGCGACGCTGGTGGCCTCGGCCGTGCAGCAGGGGCTGAAGGCGCTGACCGGGCGGGAGCGCCCGTGGTGGCCGGATCCGGTGGACTCGGCGCAGTACGCGGCCTATCCCTCGGGGCACGCGATGACGGCCACGGTGGTGTGCGGGCTGCTGCTGTGGCTGCTGCCTTCGACAACGCCGCGGGGCGTGGTGTGGGCCGCCTGGGCGGTAGCCGCCGTCTCGGTGCTCGGGGTCGGCTTCACGCGGCTCTACCTCGGCGTCCACTGGTTCTCGGACGTGCTCGCGGGCTGGCTCCTGGGGGTGGCCCTGGTGGCGCTCACGGCGTTCCGATATGCCTGCTCTGGGCGATCCCCCGCGTCGCCCAGAGCAGACGATCCCGTGCGCTGAGTATATTGGCTCGGAGCCAGTCAACGCAGGAGTAAGCATGTCCCCGCGCAGCGCAACGGTCAATGAGGAATTGCGCAGACGTTCCCGGGAGCGGCTGCTGCAGGCGACGGTCGAACTGGTGGCCGAGCGCGGCTTCGAGGCCACGACACTCGCCGACATCGCCGACCGGGCGGGCGCCGCCCGCGGCCTGGTCTCGTACTACTTCCCGGGCAAACGGCAGCTGTTGCAGTCGGCGGTGCACCGGCTGATGCACCTGACCTTGGAAGAGGCGCTGGAGCGGGAGCCGCGCGGTGACGACGGCCGCGAGCGCCTCGCCCGCGCCGTCGACGCGATCCTCGGGCTGGCCCGGGACCATCCGCGGCTGATGCGCACCCACATGGCGGGCATTCTCCAGGCGGAGGGGTTCATCCAGTGCCCCGAGCAGCAGCGCCTGGCGGAACTGCTGCGGGACACCGTCGTCCGGTACGGCTCGGCGGACGTGGACACCGACTACCCGCTGCTGCGGGCCCTGCTGATGGGCGCGGTGGTGGCGGTCCTGCTGCCGGGAGCGCCGATGCCGGCGGCCCGGCTGCGGGCCGAGTTGTTCCAGCGGTACGGGCTGGACTGGGAACTGGGAGTCCCGCCGGACGGCGGACCGCCCGGCGGAACCTTTCCCTCATACCGCTCGGGTCCGGACGCCCCCTAGATCAGCGGTACTCGGGCTGGGTCTGTACGTTGAGGCGGTCCATCCACACCCACTTGGCGCTGTCGGTACGCCGGTCGTCGAGCCTCAGCACGTCGAGGCCCTTGGCGATGTCGTTCGAGTAGATGTGGCCGTTGTAGTAGTACGCCGACCAGGATCCGCCGAGCCCGATCCGGTCCGTGGTCAACGGGCCGCGCTCGAAGTAGCCGATCTCCTTGGGGCTGGTGGAGTCGGTGAAGTCCCAGACGGAGACGCCGCCCTGGTACCAGGCCTGGACCATGATGTCGCGGCCGTCGCCGACCGGGATCAGCGAGCCGTTGTGGGCCACGCAGTTCTCGGTGTCGGCCTGGTGGCGCGGGATCTTGAAGTAGCTCTTGAAGGCGAGCTCGCGCTCGTCGCCGCGGCCGGTGATGTCGTAGATGCCGTCGGCGCCCCGGTTCGGTCCGGTGGCCTCGTTGCAGGTGGCGCCACCACCGCCGCCGAGCTCGTCGGTGAACACCACCTTGTCGGCCCGCTCGTTGAACGTCGCCGAGTGCCAGAACGCGAAGTTCACGTTGTCCTGCACCCGGTCGATGACCCTGGGCTGCTCGGGCTCGCTGATGTCGAAGAGGATGCCGTCACCCATGCAGGCGCCGGCGGCCAGGTTCTTGGACGGCAGCACGGTGATGTCGTGGCAGCCCGTGGTCTTGGAGACGCCGGGGTTCGTCGGCCCGCCCGGGTTGCCGCCGTCCGGGAAGAGGATCGGGAAGCCGACGACCGCGGCCTGCGTCGGGGCCTTCTTCGGGACCTTCACCACCGAGATGCCGTCGTGCGGAGGCTTGCAGTCCGGGAAGGCCTCGTTCGGGGAGTAGGAGGCGACGTAGACGTAGATGTCGCGGCCGTCCGGCACCAGCGTGTGGGTGTGGGAGCCGCAGGCGGTCTCGACGGACTTGATGTACCTGGGGTTCTTCTTGTCCTTGATGTCGAAGATCTTGATGCCCTCCCACGAGGACTTCTCCGTCGCCGGCTGCGAGACGCTGTTGCAGGAGTCGTCGCTGCGCGAGGAGTCGGTGGAGAGGACGAGTAGGTCCCCGTGGACCGAGATGTCGTTCTGGCCGCCGGGGCAGAGCACCTGGCTGACGGTCTTCGGGGCCTTCGGATTGCCGATGTCGTAGATCGTGAAGCCGTTGTAGTTGCCCGCGTAGGCGTACTTGCCCTGGAAGGCCAGGTCGGTGTTGGTGACGCCTTGGAAGCTGCTGGGGATGTTGGCCAGCGGTGTGATGTTGCCGCTGTGGACGATCTCGTCCTGGCCGGGTATGTCGCCGGGGGCGAGTTCCCTGCCCTGGGCGATGCCCGTGTTCGGGCCGGAGCTGTTTCCGGGAGTCAAGTCCCCCGGGTCCGGGGTGGCGGCGGCCGGACCGGCCGCCAGCAGCGTGGTGAGGAGCCCGGCCGCGGCGACGGCCACTCCCAGACTCCTGGTCCGCACTCTGGTGGTGTGCAACGAGGTCACTGTGTCCCCTCCATGGGAGTCCGATCAGTTCCGTTCGTGGTGGGAACAGAACCAGGACCCCGGCAGTATGTTCCTTTCCATGGACATGGCAAAAGACCCCCGGGTCCGAAAGGCATCGCAGGCGCGCCTCCGTCGATTCCTTGCGGCGGCCACGACCGCCGGCCTCCTGTACGCGGTCGCCGGCTGCCAAGGCGACAGCGCGTCGAACGCGGCGAAAGACGCGGAGGGCGGACAGGGCACGGTGATCGCACCGGGCAAGCCGGGCGAGAAGTCACGCACCCTCTCCCCCGAACAGGCCGCCAAGGCCCAACCGGACGACAGCCCGAACGCGGCCGACCACGCGTACGTGCGGAACATGATCGAACACCACCGGCAGGCCCTGACGATGAGCGCGCTCGCGCCGACGCGCGCCTCGGCGGACGGGGTCAAGCGGCTCGCCGAGCGGATCGCGGCCGCTCAGGGACCCGAGATCGGGGCGATGGAGAAGTGGGTGGACCGCTACCCGGCGCCGGCCGCGGGCTCCGCGGGCCACGACCACGGGGCGATGCCCGGCATGGCGACGGAGCAGCAGCTCAAAGAACTCGCGGAGGCCTCGGGCGCCGATTTCGACCGGCTCTTCCTGACGCTGATGACCGCCCACCACCAAGGCGCGCTGAAGATGGCCGGCGAGGCGCTGGCGGGCGGAAACAACGTGATGGTCGAGGAAATGGCCAACGAGGTCGTGGCCACCCAGAGCGCCGAGATCCACCGGATGCGCGCGATGGGCTGACGGCGGCAAGGGCTGGTGTCATGCTGGGACCACCTGCGGGAGGAGCTCCGCCGTGCTTCGTGTCGCCGTCGTCGGATCGGGCCCCAGCGGGGTCTACGCCGCCCAGACGCTGATCCAGCAGCGCGAGGTGCCGGGCGTGCGGATCGACGTACTGGACCGGCTGCCCGCTCCGTACGGGCTCGTACGGTACGGGGTGGCCCCCGACCACGAGAAGATCAAGTCGCTGCAGGGCAGCCTGCGCACGGTCCTGGAGGACGAGCGGATCCGCTTCCTCGGAAACGTCGAGGTCGGCGGGGAGCAGCTGTCCACGCGGCGGCTGCTGGAGCTGTACCACGCGGTGGTGTACTGCGTGGGCGCGGCGCGGGACCGGCTGCTCGGGATCCCCGGCGAGGAGCTGTCCGGGGTGCATTCCGCGACGGCCTTCGTGTCCTGGTACAGCGGGCACCCGGATGCCGCCGCCGAGGCCTTCGAGCTGGCCGGGGTCGACTCCGCGGTGGTGGTCGGGGCGGGCAACGTCGCCGTGGACGTGACCCGGATCCTGGCCCGGGGACTGCCGGAGCTGACGCCCACCGACATGCCGCAGACGGCGCTCGGCGCGCTGGCCGCCAGCGGGGTGCGCACGGTTGCGATGGTGGCCCGGCGCGGCCCTTCCCAGGGCAAGTTCACCACCAAGGAGCTGCGGGAACTGGGCACCCTGCCCGGCGTGGACACCGTGGTGGACCCGGCCGAGCTGGCCCTGGACCCCACGTACGCCGACCCGGGCGCGGCGGCCGCGCTGCCCGCGGTGGCACGGCGCAACCTGGAGGTGCTGCGCGGCTGGGCGCAGCAGGGCCCCGGTGACGCACGGCGCCGCATCGCCCTGCGGTTCTACCTGCGCCCCGTGGAGGTACTGGGCGGGCCCGACGGCCGGGTCACGGCGATGCGCTTCGAGCGGACCGCGCCCGACGGCCGCGGCGGTGTGACGGGGACGGGCGTGTACGAGGACATCCAGGCGCAGCTGGTGCTGCGGTCCGTGGGGTACAAGGGCGTCCCGCTGCCCGGGCTGCCCTTCGACCCGGAGCGGGGGACGGTCCCGCACGCGGCGGGCCGGGTGCTGCGCGACGGGCGGGCCTCGCTCGGCGAGTACGTGGCGGGCTGGATCAAGCGCGGTCCGACCGGCGTGATCGGCACCAACCGGCCGTGCGCCAAGGAGACCGCGTCCTCGCTGCTCCAGGACGCGGGGGCGCTGCTGGCGGGCCGGGACCGGGAGCGGGATCCGCTGGAGGCGCTGCGGGAGGCGGGGCTGCGCCCGGTGGAGTGGCCGGGCTGGCTGGCCATCGAGACGGCCGAGGCGGACCTCGGGCGCTCGCTGGGACGCCGTTCGGTGAAGATCCCCGACTGGGCCGGCCTGCGGGGTGCCGCGGGGCTGCCGTAGGGTGACCTGTTCCGTTACGGGACAGGGGAGTTGGCGATGGGGAAGCCGTTGAGCCGGGGTACCTGTGTGGCACTGGTGGCGGTGACGTGCACCGCGCTGCTGTCCGGATGTACGCAGGAGTCGACCAGCCCGGAGCCCGTGCGGGGCCCGACGGCGACGACGACGGCCGCGCCACCGGACGCGCTCGCGCTGGCCGAGCGCTACCGGGCCACCGGCGGGGACGCCGACGTGTACGGCATCCAGCAGGAGTCGGGGCAGGGAGGGGCGCCGCTGCTGATCGTCCGTACGCGCAACGCAGACTCGGACGGCCGGCTCTTCGACAAGCAGTCCGCCTCGATCGTCGTGTACCTGACGGCCAAGGAAGGGCTCTCGCTGAGCAAGGGCTACCTGATCGACGTGTTCGGCCCGGACGGCGCCCTCATCCACCGACAGGATTCGAGGCGGCCCTAAGGGCTGTCCCGTAATCCCCGGCGGGCGCACGACGACAGCTACGGCACCTCGCCGCGTTGTCGGAACGCCCGAATACGCCCAGTATGAGGACGCCCCTCCGCCCGGGGGCACCTCCCAGCGGTAGCTGGGGGAGATGCACCGCATCTGACGCCGTGCGCCGATCCACCGGGGATTACGGGACGGCCCTTAGGCGAGGCGGGACTCCTCGGCGGCGGCGGCCGTGAGGACGCTGTCGAGGAGGCCGGGGAAGAGGGTGTCCAGGTCCTCGCGGCGCAGGCCGTTGAACTTGGTCGTGCCGCGGTAGGTCTGGCGTACGACACCGCTCTCGCGCAGGACGCGGAAGTGGTGGGTGGTGGTGGATTTGGTGACCGGCAGCTCGAAGTGCGAGCAGCCCAGTTCGGCTCCGGAGGCGGCGAGCTCGCGGACGATGGACAGCCGGACCGGGTCGGAGAGCGCGTGCAGCACGCCCTCCAGGCGGATGTCGGCCGCCTCGGGGTGGGCGAGGGCACGGGCCGCGTCACGTTCCGTCATGTCCCTGCTCCACTCGTTCGGTTTGCTTGAGGTCCCATCGTACGAGAGTCGTCGTAGGACGGGGGCCGGGAGCGGCCCAGGCACGGGGTGGCCTGAGCCGCTTCCGGTTCACCAGGACCGGTGGTACTGGTCGGGCGTACGGATCTCCGCGCCGAGTTCGGCCGCCGCGCGGCGGGCCCAGTACGGGTCACGCAGCAGTTCCCGGCCCAGCAGGACGGCGTCCGCCTCACCGTTGGCCAGGATCTTCTCGGCGTGCTCCGGTTCGGTGATGAGGCCCACGGCGGCCACCGGGAGCGTGGTCTCCGCCTTGACCCGGGCCGCGAAGGGCACCTGGTAGCCGGGGCCGAGCGGGATCGTCACCTTGGGGGCGAGGCCGCCGGTGGAGACGTCGAGGAGGTCCACCCCGTGCTCCTGGAGCAGCCGGGCCAGCCGGACGGTGTCGTCGGCGGTCCAGCCGTCCCGCTCCAGCCAGTCGGTGGCGGAGATCCGGAAGAACAGCGGGAGCTCCTCGGGCCACACCGCCCGTACGGCGTCCACGACTTCGAGGGCGAAGCGGGTCCGGTTCTCGAAGGAGCCGCCGTAGGCGTCGGTGCGCTTGTTGCTGTGCGGGGAGAGGAACTCCCCGATGAGGTAGCCGTGTGCGCCGTGGATCTCGACGACCTCGTAGCCCGCGGCGAGCGCGCGCCGGGTGGCGTCCGCGAACTGGCCGGTGATCTCGTGGATCTCCTCGGTCGTGAGTGCGTGCGGGACCGCGTGGCCCTCGGCGAACGGCACGGCGCTGGGGGCGACGGGCTGCCAGCCGTGCGCCTCGGGGCCGACGGGACGGCCGCCCTTCCAGGTCCGGTCGGTGGAGGCCTTGCGGCCGGCGTGGGCGATCTGGATGCCGGGGACGGTGCCCCGGGCCTTGAGGAAGGAGGTGATCCGGCGCAGCGCCTCGACCTGGGTGTCGTTCCAGATGCCGAGGTCGTAGGGGCTGATTCGCCCCTCCGGGGAGACGGCGGTGGCCTCCTGGATGATCAGGCCCGTGCCGCCGGTGGCGCGGGCCGCGTAGTGCGCGAAGTGCCAGTCGTGGGCCACGCCCGCGTTCGGACCGAATGCCTCGGCGCTGTACTGGCACATCGCGGCCATCCAGACGCGGTTCGGGATGGTCACGGAACGAAGGGTGTAGGGCTGGAAAAGGGCGGCAAAGGCAGCAGGGGCGGCGCTCATGAGGCTCTCCAGATGTCACCGGACGCACACCGGGGATCGGCGGCTAAGTACGAGAGTCACCGTACTACGAAATCTCTCGTAGTACGAGATCTCCCGTACAACTACTTCGTGCCGTGCGCGCCGCCCGCTCCCTGTCAGTGGCCGGGTGCACACTGGCGGGAAAGCTGCCGAAAGCTGCCATGCAGGACATAGACGTGCGGAGGTGTCGGCCATGACCGACGTGCTACTGCTCGCGGGTACCCGAAAGGGGCTCTTCATCGGCCGGCGCCGGGAAGCCGGTTCGTGGGAGTTCGAGGGGCCCCAGTTCAACGCCCAGGCCGTGTCCGCGGTCGCCATCGACCGGCGGGGGCCCACCCCCCGGCTGCTGGTCGGCGGGGACAGCTTGCACTGGGGGCCGTCCGTCTTCAGCTCGGACGACCTCGGGGCGACGTGGCACGAGCCCGCCGCGGCCGCCGTGAAGTTCCCGCCGGACACCGGCGCCTCCCTGGAGCGGGTCTGGCAGCTGCACCCGGCCGGCCCGGAGGCCCCGGACGTGGTGTACGCCGGGACGGAGCCGGCCGCGCTGTTCCGCTCCACCGACCGCGGCGAGTCCTTCGAGCTGGTCCGGCCCCTGTGGGAGCACCCGACCCGGCCGGACTGGATGCCCGGCGGCGGCGGCGAGTGCCTGCACACCGTACTCACCGACCCCGCCGACCCGGACGCGGTGACGGTGGCCGTCTCCACCGCCGGGGTGTTCCGGACCCGGGACGGCGGTGCGAGCTGGACGCCGTCCAACCACGGGGTCTCGGCGGTGTTCCTGCCCAATCCGCACCCCGAGTTCGGTCAGTGCGTCCACAAGATCGCCCGGGACGCCGGGAACAAGGACCGGCTCTACCTCCAGAACCACTGGGGGGTGTACCGCAGCGACGACGCGGGCGGCGAATGGACCGACATCGGCGCCGGGCTGCCCTCCGACTTCGGTTTCGCCGTGGCCGCGCACCCGCACCGGCCCGACACCGCCTATCTCTTCCCGCTCAACGCCGACTCCGACCGCGTCCCGGCGGAACACCGCTGCCGGGTCTTCCGCACCCAGGACTCGGGTGCGAGCTGGGAACCGCTCACGAAGGGCCTGCCGGCCGAGGACCACTACGGCACCGTGCTGCGCGACGCGCTGTGCACGGACGACGCGGACCCGGCGGGCGTCTACTTCGGCAACCGCAACGGCGAGCTCTACGCCAGCCACGACGACGGCGACAGCTGGCAGTTGCTGGCCGAGCACCTGCCGGACGTGCTGTGCGTGCGGGCGGCGGTACTGAGCTGACGCGTCGCGTCCGGTCGGCGGAAGTCGAGCCGATCGCCGCCCCGCGAAGGTCCTTCGTCATCGCGTTGGGGCGGCGATCGGTGCCGTGTGTTCCGTACCGCCACCGCGTCCACCTCGAACAGCATCCCCGGCAGCGCGAGGGAGGCGACGCCGCTCAGCGTCTGGGCCGGCGTACTGACCGGCGATGAAGACGCGCTCGCCCGGTGACGATGCGGCGTGGAGCTGATCGGTCGTCATGTCCCTGGAGCGTCCTCGCGCGCCCGCCCATTCCGTGCGCGGCCCGGCGCGCGACATGCTCCTGCCGCCGGACAAACGGGTCACTACATGAGATCCGCACATGACACATCTCACTTTGCGAAGACCAGACGCATGCTGCTCCAGGCCACGGGCAGACGCGCCAAGCATCAAAGGACCGATGCCGACCAATCGGAAAAAGAAGGCCTTCAGCTCTTGCCCATACAAAGAACCATCCACACTGACGGAAGCTGGCGAACCGCCCTCGCAGGCGGCACGCGCGAGATCCTCGATCCGGCGGACGGACTGACCTTCGCCGTGGTCGCCGAAGGCGGCGCCGAGGACGCCGACGCCGCTGTCGCCTCCGCGCGCACCGCGTTCGACGCCGGAGCGTGGCCGGGTACGCCGGTCGCCGAGCGGGCCGCGCTGCTCCGCCGGGTCGCGGATCTGCTGATCCGCGACCGCGAGGAGCTCGGCCTGCTGGAAAGCCGCGACACCGGGAAGACCCTGCGGGAAGGGCGCATCGACATCGACTGCGTCGCCGACGCCTTCCGGTACTTCGCGGATCTCGTCATCGCGGAAGGCGCCGGGCGGGTCGTGGACGCCGGAACCGACACGATCCACAGTGTGGTGGTGCACCAGCCGGTCGGCGTCTGCGCCTTGATCGCACCGTGGAACTACCCGCTGCTCCAGGCCAGTTGGAAGATCGCTCCGGCGCTCGCGGCGGGGAACACCTTCGTCGTCAAGCCGAGCGAGCTCACCCCCCTGACCACGGTCGCGCTCATCCGCCTGCTGGTGGAGGCGGGCCTCCCGGCCGGTGTCGCCAACATCGTGACGGGCGCCGGCCACACCGTGGGCGCCCGCCTGGCCGAGCACCCGGACGTGGACCTCGTGTCGTTCACCGGCGGACTCGCCAGCGGGATCAAGGTGGCCCAGGCCGCGGCGCCCGGCGTCAAGAAGGTGGCGCTGGAACTGGGCGGCAAGAACCCCAACATCGTCTTCGCGGATGCCTGCGCGACACCGGACGGCTTCGACACCGCCGTGGACCAGGCCCTGAACGCCGCGTTCATCCACAGCGGGCAGGTCTGCTCCGCGGGTGGCCGCCTCATCGTCGAGGAGCCGGTGCGCGAGCGGTTCGTGGCCGAGCTGAGCCGCCGGGCCGGCCGGATCCGGCTGGGCCGGGGTACCGAGGAGGGCGTCGAATGCGGACCGCTCGTCTCCCTCGGCCAGTTGGAGCGCACCGAGGAGTACGTGGCCTCCGCGCTGGCCGAGGGCGCCGTCCTGCGCAGCGGCGGCGCCCGCCCCCGGCCGGGCGACGTCCGTCCGGCGGGCGGGTACTTCTACGAGCCGACGGTCCTCGACCGGTGCCACCGCGCGATGCGCGTGGTCCGCGAGGAGGTCTTCGGCCCGGTGCTGACGGTGGAGGCCTTCCGTACCGAGGAGGAGGCCGTGGCCCTCGCCAACGACACCGAGTACGGGCTGGCGGGCGCGGTGTGGACGGCCGACGCCGGACGGGCGCGCCGCGTCGCCGGACGGATGCGGCACGGCACCGTCTGGATCAACGACTACCACCCGTACCTGCCGCAGGCCGAGTGGGGCGGATTCGGGAAGTCGGGCACCGGGCGCGAGCTCGGTCCGGCGGGCCTGGCCGAGTACCGCGAGGCCCAGCACGTCTACCAGAACCTGGCGCCCCGCCCCGTGCGGTGGTTCTCGGGGTGACCCGGCAGCGCGACCGGCGCCGCCCCACCGCGCGCCCGGTCCGCGACCGCCCCCGCAGACACCCGCACCACCTGGAGAAACCCCCCATGCCGAAACCCCCCACGCCCCACCACACCTACGACTACGTCGTCGTCGGCGGCGGCACCGCCGGCTCGGTGATCGCCTCCCGCCTCACCGAGGACCCGGACGTCACGGTCGCCGTCATCGAGGGCGGCCCGAGCGACATCGACCGGCCCGACGTCCTCACCCTGCGCCGCTGGACGGGCCTGCTCGGCGGTGAGCTCGACTACGACTACCCCACCACGGAGCAGCCGCGCGGCAATTCCCACATCCGCCACAGCCGGGCCCGGGTGCTCGGCGGCTGCTCCTCGCACAACACCCTGATCGCCTTCAAGCCCCTGCCGTCGGACTGGGACGAGTGGGCCGGTCACGGGGCCGAGGGCTGGGACGCGGCGTCCATGGACCCGTACTTCGACAGGCTCCTCAACCACATCGTTCCGGTCGCCGAGAAGGACCGCAACGCCATCGCCCGCGACTTCGTGGACGCCGCGCGGTCCGCGCTCGGCGTGCCGCTGGTGGAGGGGTTCAACGCGAAGCCCTTCCACGAGGGCGCCGGCTTCTTCGACCTGGCGTACCACCCCGAGGGCAACCAGCGCTCCTCCGCCTCGGTCGCCTATCTGCACCCCTTCCTCGACCGGCCGAACCTCCACCTGCTGCTGGAGACCTGGGCGTACCGGCTGGAGTTCGAAGGCACCCGGGCCACCGGCGTGCGGGTACGCGGCAAGGACGGCGCGGAGACCTTCGTACGCGCCGAGCGCGAAGTGATCGTCTGCGCGGGCGCCGTGGACACCCCGCGGCTGCTGCTGCACTCCGGGATCGGGCCGCGGGGCGACCTGGAGGAACTCGGGATCGAGGTCCGCCACGACCTGCCCGGTGTCGGCGAGAACCTGCTCGACCATCCCGAATCCGTCATCGTCTGGGAGACGAACGGTCCCCTCCCCGACAACTCCGCGATGGACAGCGACGCCGGCCTGTTCGTACGGCGCGACCCCGGGTCACCGGGTCCCGACCTGATGTTCCACTTCTACCAGGTTCCCTTCACCGACAATCCGGAGCGCCTGGGCTACGAGCGCCCCCCGCACGGCGTGTCGATGACCCCGAACGTCCCCAAGCCGAAGAGCCGCGGCCGTCTCTACCTCACGAGCGCGGACCCACAGGTCAAACCCGCCCTGGACTTCCGGTACTTCACGGACGAGGACGACCACGACGGCCGGACCCTCGTCGACGGGATCAAGATCGCCCGTGAGATAGCCAAGGCCGAACCGCTGGCGGCGTGGCTCGGCCGTGAGGTCTGCCCCGGCCCCGAGGTGACGGGCGACGAGGAGCTGAGCGAGTACGCGCGGAAGGTCGCGCACACCGTCTACCACCCGGCCGGAACCTGCCGGATGGGCGCCGCCGACGACGAGCTGGCCGTGGTGACCCCGGATCTGGCCGTCCGAGGACTGAGCGGGATCCGCATCGCCGATGCGTCCGTCTTCCCGACCATCCCCGCGGTGAACCCGATGATCGGCGTGCTGATGGTCGGGGAGAAGTGCGCCGACCTCCTCGTCTCGGCCCTCGCACAGGGAGGTGCCGTCTGATGGACGCCGCCACCGATCCGGTCTTCTCCGTACGCGGCCTCTGGAAGGTCTTCGGGCCGAAAGCCGACCGCATCCCCGGCGACCCCAGGTACGCGGGCCTGTCCGCCGAGGAGATACGCGCGCGCACCGGCTGCACCGCCGCCGTCCGTGACGTCTCCTTCGACGTCCGCAAGGGCGAGGTCTTCGTCGTCATGGGCCTGTCCGGCTCCGGCAAGTCCACGCTGGTCCGCTGCCTGACCCGGCTGATCGAGCCCACCAGCGGCTCCCTCTCCATCGACGGCGAGGACGTTCTGGCCATGGACGGGAACCGGCTGCGTGAACTGCGACGGCGCCGGGCCGCGATGGTCTTCCAGCACTTCGGCCTGCTGCCGCACCGGTCCGTCGTCGACAACGTCGGCTACGGACTGGAGATCCAGGGGATGTCCAAGGCCCGACGCCGCGCCCGGGCCCTTGAGGTCATCGCCAAGGTGGGGCTCACCGGACTGGAGGACCGCCGTCCCGACCAGCTCTCCGGCGGCCAGCAGCAACGCGTGGGGCTGGCCCGCGCACTGGCGTCCGACCCCGAAGTCCTGCTGTTCGACGAACCGTTCAGCGCACTCGACCCGCTGATCCGCCGCGACATGCAGGAGGAGGTCGTCCGCCTGCACCGCGAGGAGGGCAGGACCATGGTGTTCATCACCCACGACCTGTCCGAGGCCCTCAAGCTCGGCGACCGGATCGCCCTGATGCGTGACGGAGCCGTGGTGCAGCTCGGCACCCCGGAGGAGATCGTGACCCGGCCCGCCGACGACTACGTACGGGACTTCGTCCGTGACGTGCCCCGCGAGCAGGTCGTCACGGTGTCGCGGGCGATGCGTCCGCCGGTCGTGGGCGAGTGCGCCACCGGAACGGCCCTCGCCCCGGACGCCACCGTCGCCGAGGCGATCGCGGCCGTCGCCCGTGACGGCGTACCGGCCCGGGTGATGGCGGACGGCAGGCTGCTCGGTGTCGTCGACCACGAGCGGCTCCTCGCGGTCGTCGCCGGGATCGACCTGCCCGCCACCGCCGAGGTGGTGACGGCGTGATCACCACCGTCCCCGCCCCGGCCGTCGAAGGCGACGACCGTCCTCGGACCAAGGAGGCGGCCGTGGCGCGGCGGCGCACCTGGCGCCCGTCGCGGCCGTCCGCCCGCACGGCGCTGCTCGTCCTTGCCCTGGTGCTGCCGCTCAGCGCCCTGCTGTGGGACGGCGGCTGGCCCACGGCCCTGCGCGTCGATCTGGTGCCCACCCTCGATTCCTTCGCCGACTGGGTCGTGGCCAACCGGGACACGCACCCGCTGTTCCTCTACTTCCTGCTGCACCTGTCGAACACCGCCACGGACGCGGTGGACCTCGTGCAGGAACTGCTCACCGCCGTCGGCTGGACCGGGGTGCTCGCGTGCGCGGCGGCTCTCGCCTGGTACGTGTCGGGCGGCGGACGCAAGGGCCTGAGGCAGGCGGGGGTGGCACTCGCCGCGCTGGGCGGCTGCGGCCTGCTCGGCCTGTGGGAGCCGGCCACCGGCACACTCGCCCTGATGCTGGTGGCCGTGGCCGCCGCCGCCGCGCTCGGACTCCTGCTCGGGCTCGCGGCCGGACTGTCCGACGCCGCCCAGCGGGTGCTGCGCCCCGTGCTGGACACGATGCAGGTGCTGCCGTCGTTCGCGTACCTGCTGCCGCTCGTCCTGATCTTCGGCATCGGCACTCCGTCCGCCCTGATCACGACGGTGATCTACGCGACTCCGCCGATGGTACGGATGACCGCGCTCGGACTGCGGGGCGCCGACCCCTCGGTGCTGGAGGCGTCCCGGTCGCTCGGCTCGACCCGCCGGCAGCGGCTGCTCACCGCCCGGCTTCCGCTGGCCCGCCCGCAACTCCTGCTGGGGCTCAACCAGACGATCATGATGGCGCTGTCGATGGTGGTCATCGCCTCCGTCGTCGGTGCGGGGGGCCTCGGCGAGAGCATCTACCAGGCGCTCAGGACCCGGGACTTCGGGCAGGGCCTCACCGCGGGCCTGGCGATCGTGCTCATCGCGGTGTGGCTCGACCGTACGACGGCCGCCGCGGGTGCCCGTACGGCCCGTGCGGGCGCCGACGCCGTCCGGGCGGCAGGTGTCGCCGCCGCGGTGGCGGCAGCCGGCATCGTACTGGGCCAGATCCTGACACGGGGCTGGCCCGAGGGCCTGAGCGTGGACTTCAGCACCCCGCTGAACACCGCCATGGACTGGGTCGTGGGCACCTTCTACCAGGACGTACCGGTAGTCGGCGGCACGGACGTCTGGGCGGGCGCCTTCACCACGTGGGTGCTCAACCCTCTCGACGCCGGCCTCCAGGCGCTGCCGTGGTGGTCGGTCCTGATGCTGGCCGGCGCCGTCGCCTGGCTGGTCGGCACCTGGCGCGGCGCCGTCACCGCCGTCCTGGCCCTGTCCTGCATCGGCGTGCTGGGCATCTGGAGCAAGTCCCTGTACACCCTGTCCCAGGTGCTGGTGGCCGTGGCCGTCACGCTGCTGCTGGGCTTCGCGCTCGGCATCCTCGCGGCCCGCGTCGGCTGGGCCGAACGGCTGCTGCGACCGGTGTTCGACGGCATGCAGACGCTGCCTCAGTTCATCTACCTCATCCCCGTGGTGCAGCTCTTCAACGCGGGCCGGGTCGCGGCGATCACCGCCGCGGCCGTCTACGCGCTGCCCGCCGTGGTGCGCATCACCACCCAGGGGCTGGGGCAGGTCAGCCCGGCCACGATGGAGGCCTCGCGCTCGCTCGGCGCCACCACCTGGCAGCAGATCCGCCAGGTGCAGTGGCCACTGGCCCGGCCGGCCCTGCTGGTCGCCGCGAACCAGGGCGTCGTACTCGTCCTCGCGGTCGTCGTCATCGGCGGCCTCGTCGGCGGCGGTGCGCTCGGGTTCGACGTGGTCAAGGGCCTGACCAGCAGCGAACTCGGCACCGGCCTGGTCGCGGGCGCCGGCATCGTCTGCCTCGGCCTGACGCTCGACAAACTCACCCAGCCCCGTCCCCCGTCCACGAAAGGCACTCCCTCATGACCAGGAACACCCGCACCGCCGCCCGCAGAACCGCCGTCGCCGCCGCGGGCGTGGCGGCCCTGCTGACCGTCAGCGCCTGTGGCGCCGCCGACACCGGCTCCGGCGCCGGCTCCAAGGTCGTCAACCTCCACACCCCCTCGTGGGTCGGCGCCGAAGTGAACACCGCCGTCGCCGCGTACCTGCTGGAGCACGAGCTGGGCTACACCGTGAAGACCAGACAGATGGACGAGACCCCGGCCTGGGACGCCATGAGCCAGGGGCAGATCGACGCCATCCTCGAAGACTGGGGCCACCCCCAGGAGCAGAAGCGGTACGTCGAGGGCAACAAGAGCGTCGTCTCCGCCGGCGGGCTCGGCGTCACGGGCCACATCGGATGGTTCGTTCCGAAGTACGTCGCCGACCAGAACCCGGACGTCCTGGACCACAAGAACCTGAACAAGTACGCCGGTCTCTTCAAGACCCCCGAGAGCGGCGACAAGGGCCAGTTCATCAAGGGCGACCCGTCCTACGTCTCCCACGACAACGCCCTGATCAAGAACCTCGGCCTCGACTACAAGCCGGTCGAGGCGGGCGCCGAGGCGACCCACCTGGCGCAGCTCGAGCAGCTGTACAAGAACAAGAAGCCCTTCCTCACCTACTGGTGGACGCCGCAGTGGATGAACGCCACGATGGACCTGGTCGAGGTGAAGCTGCCCGAGCACAAGGAAGGCTGCGACCAGGACAAGAACGCCGTCGCCTGCGCCTACCCGGACGTCCCGCTCCAGAAGTGGATGAACGCCGAGTTCGCGCAGAAGGACGGCGAAGCGGCGCGGTTCCTGAAGAACTTCACGTGGACGACCGACCAGCAGAACCTCGTCGCCAAGTACGTGGCCGCTGACAAGATGACGCCGGAGAAGGCCGCCGAGAAGTGGGTCAAGGAGAACGAGGCCACCTGGAAGGCCTGGATCCCCAAGAAGTAGGCTCCGCGGCAGTCCGCGCCCCTCCGGAAGCCGGACCCGCCTCCTCCTGAAAAGCTAGGGCAGCTGCCAGTTCACCGGCTGCGCTCCCTGGCGGAGCAGGAGGTCGTTGGTCCGGCTGAAGGGCCGCGAACCGAAGAAGCCGCGGTCCGCCGACATCGGCGAGGGATGGGCGGATTCGATCGCCGGGAGGTCGCCGAGGAACGGCCGCAGATTGCGGGCGTCCCGCCCCCACAGCACCGACACCAGCGGCTTGCCCCGCGCGACCAGAGCGCGGATGGCCTGCTCGGTCACTTCCTCCCAGCCCTGGCCGCGATGGGCCGCCGGCTTGCGGGGTGCGGTGGTCAGAGCCCTGTTCAGCAACAGCACGCCCTGCCGGGTCCACGGCGTCAGGTCACCGTTGGAGGGACGGGGCAGTCCGAGGTCCGTGTGCAGCTCCCGGAAGATGTTCTCCAGGCTGCCGGGCAGCGGATGGACGTGGGGCGCGACCGCGAAACTGTGCCCGATGGCCATGCCCGGAGTCGGATACGGGTCCTGCCCCACGATCAGGACACGCACCTCGTCGAACGGCTGCTGGAAGGCACGCAGTACGTGCCCTCCGGCAGGTAGGTACGTACGACCGGCGGCGATCTCGGCACGCAGGAAGTCGCCCATGGAGGCGACGCGCCCGGCCACAGGACGCAGGGCCTCGGCCCAGCCGGGCTCGACGAGTTGGTTCAACGGAAGAGCTGCCACGAAGGGTCACCCTACTGGCGTAGGCGGCCTGCTTCCGAACCCGGTGGCGAGGCCCTTAGTCCGGCGGTTCCGGGGACGTCCGGTCCTGGGCTCCGGCCTCGTCGCCCGCGCCCGTGTCCTCGCCGGCCGTCGGGTCCTTGTCGCGTACGTCCTCGTTCTCCGGCGCCTTCCCCAGGTCCAGATCGGGGGCCGGCGGCTCGGGCTCCGGCAGGTCCGGGGTCACGGCGTGGTCGCTCTCGGGGACGGGGGGCGGTGACTCGAATTCCGCTTCAGAGCTCATCCGTCCAGCCTGCCCTCGAACGGGTCCGCCCGCTAGTGCGGCACGGTGCGTCGACTGGTGCTCGCCGTTAGTCAGTTGAACCGTGTATGACATTCAACGGATAAAAGAGGACAGATGCCGCCTGACCAGGCCCTGCCCGAACACCCGGTTCCGATAAGCCAGTAGCATGCGACGCCATGAGCTCTCCCACTGGGCCCGCAAATGGCCTGCCCGTACGAATGCCGCGACCCCGCCAGACCGGACGGCACCGCCGGCCCGAGCCCGCGGTGGCGCCGGAGGGCGCGCCCGCGCTGGTGCTCGCCGTGCCCGGTGCCCCTTCGGCCGGCTCGCGGTCGCTCGCGGAAGAGATCATCAGCATCGGCCGCTCCGAGCTGCCCGGCCTGGACGCCCGGATCGGTTACCTCGACGGCACGGACGCCGACGACCCGGCGGGCTGGGAATTCCCGTCCCTGTCCAGCACGCTGACCGCCGTCGCGAACGAGCGCGCCGCGCGCGCCGACTTCGCCCGCGCCGCGGGCCACGAGGTGCCCGCGCCGACCGGCCCGGACGCCGTGGTCGTGCCCCTGCTGGCCGGTCCGGACGCCGACCTGCTGCGCCGCGTGCGCCAGGCGCTCATGGACTCCTCGGCCGCCGCCGAGCTGGCCGACGTACTGGGCCCGCACCCGCTGCTCGCCGAGGGCCTGCACGTGCGGCTCTCCGAGGCGGGTCTGGCCCGCGCCGACCGGGCCCGGCTGTTCACCGTGGCCACCGCCGCAGACGGCATCATCCTGGCCACCACCGGCGGCGAGGAGGCCGTCCAGGCCGCCGGGATCACCGGCATGCTGCTGGCCGCCCGGCTCGCCGTGCCCGTGATGGCCGCCGCGCTGGACCAGGAGGGTTCGGTGGCCTCCGTCGCCGCCGAGCTGCGCGGCTCCGGTTCGGCCCAGCTCGCGCTGGCCCCGTACCTGATCGGCCCGGAAGCGGCCGAGGGTCTGCTGGACACGGCCTGCAAGGAGGCCGACTGCGCCGCCGCCGAGGTGCTCGGGGCCTACCCGGCGCTCGGCAAGCTCGCCGTCGCCCAGTACAGCGCCGCCCTCGGGATCACCCTGGGCGCCTCTGCGCACTGACCCGTCGTCCCGTACGCGCGAGGCCGCCCCCGGCATTCCGGGGGCGGCCTCGCGCGTACGCCGGACGGCGGCCGTGGTCAGCGGAAGACGACGCAGGCGGCGGCGGGCACCTCCAGCTGACCGGCCCGGCTCAGCTGTCCCGTCGCCGGGTCGACGTCGAACCAGGTGACATTGCCGGACCACTCGTTGGCCACGTACAGCCGCCGCCCCGAGGGGTCTGCCACGAGATCTCTGGGCCAGCTGCCACCGCACGCCACACTGTCGGTGACCTGGGGCTTCTCCGCGCCGTCGGAGAGCGAGAGGGTGACGATGACGTCGGCGCCCCGGACCGCCGCCCAGACGAAGCGCCCGTCCCGCGAGACGACCACCTCCGAGGGGTAGTCCCGTACGGCCCCCTGAGCGCCCGCCGGGACGACCGGAACCTCGACCACCGGCTCCAGCCGCCCGGCCGCCGGATCCCAGCGGCAGACGGTCAGCTGCGGCTCCAGCTCGTGGAGTACGTAGATCACCTCGCCGTCCGGATGGAAGGCCAGGTGGCGGGGCCCGGTCCCGGCGCGCAGCACGGTCTCAGCGTGGAGCCGCAGGGCTCCGGTGGCCGGGTCGAGCGAGCAGACCCGTACCGAGTCGGTGCCCAGGTCCACGCTGAGCACCCACCGGCCGGACGGGTCGGGCAGCACCTGGTGGGCGTGCGGCCGGTCCTGCCGGTCGGCATCGAGCCCGGAGCCCTCGTGCGCGAGGACGGACTCCGGGCTGCCCGGGGTGCCGTCGGGCGCGATCGGGAGGCTGCTGACGCTGCCGGAGGTGTACTGGGCGGTGAGCAGCCGGCGCCCGGCCAGGCTGAGGTGCGTCGGTCCGCAGCCCCCGACGCCGACGGGCGGGCCGAGGGGGATGAGGCCGTCGGCGGTGGGCCGGAAGGCGGACACCGCTCCCCGCTCCGTCTCGCTGACCGCGTAGAGCACCCCGGTGTCGGGGTCGAGGGTGAGGCAGGAGGGGTTTTCGGAGGCCTCGGTGACCGCGAGGGCGGTCAGCTCCCCCGTGGCCGGATCCACTGCCGCGGTGGTGATGCCTCGGCCGCCTCCCGAGGTGAACGAGCCGATGTAGGCGCGCTGTCCGCCGCCCTGTTCCGTAGTGTCCGCGCCGCCCACCGGGGTGTCCTCTCCGCCGCTTGGTGTCCGTCGGGGCGACGCTAACAGAAGGTCTAGACCAAATCCCGCCCTTGTGCCCTTTCCGGCGCGCCGGGGTGGTGGACGTACGCCGGACGGCTCTGCCGGTCCTCGTAGGTGCGGTGGAAGACCGGGGTCGCGGAGCCGGAGATGGGCGGCACGATCCAGGACCAGTCCGCGCCCACGTCGCGGCCCTTGCGCTCTTCCCGCTCCAGGTGGGTCAGGAAGCGCTGCGATTCGGTGTGGTGGTCGGAGATGGTGACGCCGGCCCGGTCGAAGGAGTGCAGGACCGCCCTGTTGAGCTCGACGAGCGCCCGGTCCTTCCAGAGCGAGCGGTCGCTGGAGGTGTCCAGGCCCAGCCTGCGGGCGACGGCCGGGAGCAGGTGGTAGCGGTCGGTGTCGGCGAGGTTGCGGGCACCGATCTCGGTGCCCATGTACCAGCCGTTGAAGGGCGCGGCGGGGTAGTGGATGCCGCCGATCTCCAGGCACATGTTGGAGATGGCGGGTACGGCGTGCCAGCGCAGTCCCCAGTCGGCCCAGTCGTCTTCGCCGTCGGGATACCGGATCGGCACCTCCAGCACGGCGTCCGCGGGGGTGTCGAACCAGCGGGGCTTGTCGTCGACGCCCTGGACGACGAGCGGCAGGAGGTCGAAGGGCGTACCCGGGCCACCGGACCAGCCGAGCTCCAGCAGGGCCTCGGTGAGCGGTCGGTTGCGGGCGTCCCCCACCGTGACGGAGGGGTGGTCGCCGTAGCCGGCGTAGCGGACGAGCTGCTCGCTCCAGATCAGCGGTCCGGGGCGGTCCGGGGCGTCCGGGGCGAAGACCGTGATCGTGGGCCGGACCCTGCCGCCGTTCGTCGCCTCGCGCAGGTGCTCGAAGCACTCGTCGGCTATCTCCTGCCCCTCGGTCAGCCCTCGGCGGTCGCGAACGCGCAGCGAGTTCCAGTAGAGCCGGCCTATGCAGCGGTTGCTGTTGCGCCAGGCCACACGGGCTCCGTGGGCCAGCTCCTGCGGCGTGTGCCGGTAGGTGCCGCTCTCCACGAGCTCGTCCCGCACGGCGGCGAGCCGGGCACGCGGATCACCGGCTTCCGGATTCTCCCGGTGGAAGAGCCGGATGAACTCCTCGGCTTCCTCCCACACCTGAGCGGTGCTCGCGTGCCGTTGACGTATGTCCATCCCGGGCGGTTACCCCCTGTCCGACTGCGCGGCTGTGCCGCTGTGCCGCTGTGCGGATGAATGTGCCATGAACCCTCACCCGTTGTACATCTCGCAGGTCAGCGGCGGACTTCACGCTCGCCCCTGAACACTCGACCGAGTGGTCTTCGCCCGTCGGCCCGTGGAGGAGGAGGGGCAGGCGTACTATCCGCCGCTGTCCGGGAGTTGGGGTCCGGCGGGCACGAGCCTGTCCCTACGCGCTGACCAGCGGGGCCTTCGGGTCGGATCGCAAGGGGGTGGCCAGCGCGGCCAGGGCCTGCTCAAGGCCGTGCAGGTGGGCCAGGGCGGGCTCGGCCGCGGCGGGCCGGGGCAGGCTCGCCAGGGCGGCGGGCTCCTCGGCGCCCTGCGGGGCGGTGAGCGCCTCGACGGCCGCTTCCACCCGCCAGCAGGCGGCGGCCAGCCGGGCGTCGTGCGAGGCCTGCGGATCGGCGGCGACCGCCACGAGCCCGCGCACCTCCCGGGCGCAGTCGTCGAGCAGGGCCAGCACCTGGCGGGCGCGGGCCTTGCGGGCGCGCAGCGGGCTCAGGGGGTGGACGAGGGGCGCGAGCGCCATCCGGACGCGGCCCAGCAGCAGTTCCAGCTCGGCGGCGTGAGGGGCCGGATCGGCGGCCGGGTCTCCGGCGAGACGGTCGAGGGAGGCCGCCGTGGAGGCCCGTACGCAGTGAAGCGCGCGCTGGATCCAGGCGGCGTTGGCGGCGTGCGTGGTCACCGGCAGCACCACCAGTACGGCGAGGGCGGCGCCCAGCGCGCCGACTGCGGTCTCCTCGAAGCGCAGGAACAGCAGCCCGGGGTGCAGGACGCCGAGCAGTCCGTAGAGCAGGCCGGCCATGACGGTGACGAAGAACATCATCCAGGAGTAGGAGGGCGCGGCGGTGTAGAAGATGCCGAAGACGCAGACGGCGACGAGGGCGGCGGTCGGCGCGGGCGCGCCGTGCAGCGGTACGGCGATCAGCAGTCCGGCGGCGATGCCGAGGACGGTGCCGAGGACCCGGCGGAAGCCCCGCACCAGGGTCTCCCCGCGCGAGGCGGTGTTGACGAAGATCCACCAGGCGGTGCCGACGGCCCAGTACCAGCGGTCCTCGGACAGCGCCTGGCCGATGGCGAGGGCGAACCCGCAGGCCACCGTGGCCTGGAAGGCCTGCCGGGTGGTGGGGCGGGCGAGCCCGGTGCCCGGCAGCCCGGGCGGGGCGGCGGCGGGCGGGGTACGGCGTTCGATGGGCCACAGCACGAACCGCACGGCGCCGGCCGCGAGGAGCGCCAGCGCGACGGCGGCGAACAGCTCGGGCAGCTGGGCGGGGACGGCGTGCAGGAACTGGGTGACGAAGAACATCATGAAGGCGAAGATGCCCAGCGCGTGGCCGCGCGCCCCCCATCGGCGGGCGTAGACCCCGGCGAAGACGACGGCGAGGAAGGCCGCGTCGCGGGCGGGCGTCACCCCGTGCAGGGTGGTGGCCAGTGCCAGGACGGGGAAGCCGACGGCCGGCAGCAGTGCGGTGGTCACCCGCTGGGCACGTACGTCCGGGTCGAGGACGGTGAAGAGCGCGAGCATGGCGGCGAGGCCTCCGGTGATGGAGGCGGTCAGCGAGAGACCCGCGAGTTCGGCCACGGCGACGGCGAGCCCGACGCCGATCACGGCGCGAGTCGAGTTCCTGAGCCTGAGCCGCCCCGGGTCCGGAGCCACGAACATTCTCTTCACGGCGGTGTGCCGCCCCCCTTGCGATGGCGCGGGCCGGGCCCCCTGCCGCCCGTGGGTGGTGGGCAGTGTGGGGGCACGGCGAAGGCACCACGGTCCGGAGCGGCCTCGTTGCCGTCCGGCGCTGCGTGGCGCCGTAAGTACATGGATACGCCACAGATAAGCATCTTCGGGGGCAATGGCTCAAGTGAGGCCGGAAGCACTGCGCCATTGGCCCAGGGATCGGGTGACATCTCCGGCCGTATTCGTACCAACGGCCCCGCAGTGGCGAGCCTGTCGCCGTACTGCACAATCAGGGCCTCGACGACGATTCTGGGGGGACGGCATCACCATGCACAGGGTGGGGAACGGCAAGAGAGTCCGGCGCGCCGCGGTCGCGGTCATGGGTGCGGCGCTGCTGGCCGGGACGGCCGCGTGCGCGGATGGCGGCAAGGCGGCGGCCGGGACCGGCGAGGGCGCCTCGGCGGCGCCGGCCGGCGCGAGCGCGAGTCCGAGTCCGAGTCCGAGCGTCGCCGGTACGCCGGGGCCGGGCACGGACCTGCTGAAGCAACTGGCCCTCGCGCCCGGCACCGAGGCCGGGCGGTACGAGGTCTCCGAGCCGCTCCTCGACGAGCCGTTCAACGAGCTCTACGAGGCCGCCCCGGCGCTCTGCCAGCCGCTGACGAGCCTCGGCAAGGCGGGCCACACCGGGCAGGCGTACGCGGCGCTGCGTGTGCCCGGCGAGTTCCAGGAGATCGACACCGACATCCTGCTGCGGTCGTACAAGGACGGAGCCGCCGCCGGGGCGGTCATGAAGTCGCTGGCGGAGGCCGGCAAGCAGTGCGCGGGCGGCTACACCGAGGACCGCGCGCTGGTCGAGGCCAAGGTCCTGCGGGTGGAGCCGGTCCAGGCGCCCGCCCTCGGTGACGAGGCGCAGGCGTACCGGATCGTGGTGCGGGACGTGAAGAACGAGAACATCTCCCTCTACAGGTACCTGACCCTGGTGCGCTCCGGTTCGGTGACGCTCTCCTTCTACTCCGACATCCTCGACCTCAAGGACTTCGGCGGGGTACCGCGGGAAGTCGTCACGGCGCAGTGGGAGAAGTTCTCCCGGGGCATCGGCTCGGGGATGGGCTCGGGGATCGGCTCGGGGCCCTAGCAACCCTCCTCTACCTGTCGTTGTCGGTCGGTACGCACAGGACCGGGACCGGCGACAGGTGCAGCAGTTTGTGCGGGGTGGAGCCGAGCAGGGCGCCGCGGATCGGGCTGTCGCCCCAGCTGCCCACGATGATGACCCGCGCGCCGTGCCGCCGCGCCGCGTCCAGCAGCGCCTGGGCCGGCTTGTCGTCCACCACCTCGACCGTCGAGGGGACGCCCGCCTCGTCGGCGGCCTCGACGGCACGGGCGAGCGCGAGGCGGCCGGCCTGGTGGACGGCCTCCCGGTGGGCGCGGGACTCCTCCCCCGTGGGGCCGGGGGCGGCCGCTCCGTAGACGAGCACCAGGGGCTCGCCGAAGGCGGCGGCCACCTCCAGCGCCACGCGCAGCGCCCGCTCGGCACCGGGCGACTCGTCGTATCCAAGGACCACGGACATCGGGGGCTCCTCAGGGCTTGCGGGCGTGGACGAGGGCGGGGTCGGCCACCCCGCGCCGCTCGCGCCAGAACGTGCCGTCGCGCAGCCGCCAGAAGCCCATGACGAGCACGCCGACGACGGCGATCGCGATCCCGATGACCAGCGGCGGGCCGAGGCCGAACCAGGAGACGCCGCCGGCGGAGTTCTCGGGGTTCGACATGTCTGCGATCGACTCCACCAGCAGCCAGCCCAGCAGGCCCGCCCCGAGCACCGGGCCGAGGCCGATGAGCAGGAAGTTGTGCGCGTTCTCCAGCAGGTGGCGGCGGTAGTAGATCGCGCAGGCCAGACCGGTGAGGGCGTAGTAGAAGGTGATCAGCAGGGAGAGGGCGGTCAGTGAGTCGAGGAGGGCGTCCTCGCTGATCCGGTTGACGACGAGGTACCAGCCGATCGCGATGCCCGCCACCCACCACGTGCTGACGTCCGGGGTCCGGAAGCGGGGGTGGATGTGCGAGAGCCCGGGCGGCAGCGCGTGCCGGCGGGCCATGGACAGCGCGGTGCGGGAGGCGGGGATGATCGTCGTCTGGGTGGAGGCGAGCGCGGAGGTGCAGACGGCGAGGAGCACCACCCAGTCCCAGCCGCCCAGCACCTCGTGGGCGAGGACGGCGAAGACGGCCTCCTCCTCCGCGGCGTTCTCGGCGAGGAAGCGGGTCCCGGAGTAGCCGACGACGGCGAAGCCGACGGACAGGTAGGTCACCAGCAGCACCACGGTCGACCACATGCCCGCCTTGCCGGGCGCGGTGGCGGAGTCCTCGACCTCCTCCGTGAGGTTGACCGCCGACTCCCAGCCCCAGTAGATGAACACGCCGAGCAGCAGTCCGCCGGTCAGCGCGGCCCCGCCGGCGCCGAAGGGGTTGAGCCAGCCGATGGACGGTCTGATGCCTTCGAGGCTGCTGGTGCCGGCGTAGACGCGGTAGATGGCCACGACGGCGAAGACCAGCAGGAAGAAGACCTGGGCGAGGATCAGTACGTTCTGGAGCTTGGCCGACATCTCGGTGCCGATGACGCAGACGGCGGTCATCAGCAGGATGACCAGGACGGTGAGGCTCTGGCGGATCAGCTCGTCGGCCGCCCAGTCGTCGAGGCCGGCGGCGAGCAGGCCGAACTGCACCGCGACGTCGGCCAGCGAGCCGATGACCAGGACGCCGGTCATGGCGATGGCCCAGCCGCCGAGCCAGCCCGCCCACGGGCCCATGGCCCGGGTCACCCAGGAGAACGTGGTGCCGCAGTCCTGGTCGACCTTGTTGAGGTAGTAGAAGGCGGCGGCGATCAGCAGCATGGGCACGAAGGACGCCAGCATCACGCCCGGCGCGTAGATCCCGGCCAGCGCCACGATCGGGCCGATGACGGCGGCCAGGGAGTAGGCGGGCGAGGTGGAGTTCAGGCCGATGACGAGCGCGTCGAGGAACCCGATCGCGTTGGCCTTCAGGCCCGTGTCGGGGCCGGTGTCCGCGGCCGCGTCGACCGGTCCTCCAACGCCGCCACCACCGGCGCGGTCGTCGTCGCCGTCGTTCATGTACGCATCGTCACGTACCCGGGCCCCCCGCGCGAGGCGGGATCCCGGCTCAGGGGTGGGTGTTCCAGCCCGCCACCACCGGGAGCCCGTGTTCCGTGGACAGGACGCTGAGGGTGCCCGTGCGCAGGAGGAAGAGCCGGCCGTCCGCCGGGGCCAGGCCCAGGTAGCGGGCCGTCAGGACGCGCAGGAGGTGGCCGTGGGCGACCAGCACCACGGTGCCCCGGCCCTCGCGCAGGACCTCGCCGACCCGGGCCAGGACCCGGTCCGCGCGGGCGCCGACCTGGGCGGCGCTCTCGCCGGGGTGGTGCGCGTCGCCCGCCGGGACCCCGTCGGTCCACAGCGACCAGTGGGGCCGGGTCCGCCGGATCTCGGCAGTGGTGACGCCCTCGTAGCCGCCGTAGTCCCACTCGCGCAGGTCGGGCTCGGGGACGCCCTCGGTCAGCCCGGCGAGCCGGGCCGTGGCCACGGCCCGGCTCAGCGGGCTCGTCAGCACCAGGGCCGGGCGCCCGTCGCGGAAGAAGGGGGCCAGGGACACGGCCTCCTCGACCCCGCGCGCGGTCAGCGGCACGTCGGTCAGTCCGGTGTGCCGCCCGTCGGCGCTCCAGGCCGTCTCCCCGTGCCTCACCAGCAGCAGATCACCCATGCTGAGGACCTTAAGGGGACGGGTGGGTGCCGGCGGGACCGCGCAACGGCCGATCCGGGCGAACCGGGCCATTGGTACAGTCACCGCATGTCGGTGGACGAGCTCGACACCCGAATCCTGCGCCTGCTGATCGAGCAGCCGCGCACCAGCGTCCGCGAGTACGCCCGGCTCCTGGGGGTGGCGCGCGGGACCCTCCAGGCCCGGCTGGACCGGCTGGAGCGCACCGGGGTGATCACCGGGACCGGTCCGGTACTCTCCCCCGCGGCGCTCGGCCATCCGGTGCTGGCCTTCGTGCACATCGAGGTGACCCAGGGACATCTGGACGAGGTAGGCGACGCCCTCGCCGCCGTGCCCGAGATCATCGAGGCCTTCTCCATCACCGGCGGCGGGGATCTGCTGACCCGGGTGGCGGCCCGGGACAACGCGCATCTGGAGGACGTGATCCAGCAGCTGATCCGGCTCCCCGGCGTGGTCCGCACCCGTACGGAAATCGCCCTGCGGGAGCGGGTCGCGCACCGGCTGCTGCCGCTGGTCGAATCCGTGGGACGGGCCGCCCGCACATCATGACAAGACGACACGGACAGCCGCACAACCGGCAGGACGGGTACACCGGATGATTTCCGTCATCTTCGATCTCGACGGCACTCTCGTGGACAGCGAGCCGAACTACTACGCGTCGGGTCGCCTCGTCCTGGAACGCCACGGCGTCTGCGATTTCACGTGGGAACAGCACGCCCGCTTCGTCGGCATCGGCACCCTGGAGACGCTGGAGATCCTCAAGGAGCGCTACGGCCTGCCGGCGCCGGTGGAGCAGCTGCTGGCGGAGCAGAACGCCGCCTACCTGGAGCTGGCCCGGGCCCGGACGGAGGCCTACCCGCAGATGCGGAAGTTCGTGGAGCGGCTGCACGCGCAGGGCGTCCCGATGGCGGTGGCCTCCGGTTCCTCACGCGAGGCGATCGACGCGGTGCTGGAGGGCACCGGGCTGGACGTGCTGCTGACCACGGTGGTCTCCGCCGAGGAGGTCGCGCACGGCAAGCCCGCGCCGGACGTGTTCCTGGAGGCTGCCCGCCGGCTCGGCGCCGTGCCCGCCGACTGTGTGGTCGTCGAGGACGCGGCGCCCGGGGCCGTGGCGGCCCGTGCCGCCGGGATGAGCTGCATGGCGATCCCCTACATGACGGACACCGCCGGGGATCCGGCCTTCGCGGCCGCCGACCTGCTCTTCGCGGGCGGCCAGCCGCAGTTCAGCGCGGACGCGGCCTGCGACTGGCTGGCGGCCCGCCGGGCTACCGCCTGACGGCCCTCGGCCCATGCCGGCCGGGCCGGGAAGATCCCGCCGCCAACGCGAGTTAGTAGAACCGTGAACGAAATGGCGACGCGGTACGCGGCGGACGTGGACGTGGTGGTGATCGGCGCCGGTCAGGCGGGGCTGGCCGGGGCCTACCACCTGGCGCGGGCGGGGCTGGATCACGTGGTCCTGGACCACTCCCCCCGCCCCGGCGGGGCCTGGCAGTTCCGCTGGCCCTCGCTCACGTACGGCAAGGTCCACGGGATGCACGCCCTGCCCGGCATGGAGCTGACCGGCGCCGACCCACTGCGGCCCTCCTCCGAAGTGATCGGGGAGTACTTCGCGGCGTACGAGGACCACTTCGGCCTGGACGTACGGCGCCCCGTGGACGTCTCCGCCGTACGCGACGGGGGCGAACGGGCTCCCGGGCGGCTGCTGGTGGAGTCCTCGGCCGGCACCTGGTCGGCCCGCGCCCTGATCAACGCCACCGGCACCTGGGACCGGCCGTTCTGGCCGCACTACCCGGGCCAGGAGCTCTTCCGGGGCCGCCGGCTGCACACCGCGAGCTACCCGGGGCCGCAGGAGTTCGCCGGAGCCCGGGTCGTCGTGGTGGGCGGCGGCACCTCCGCGGTGCAGCACCTGCTGGAGATCTCCGGGGTGGCCGCGGAGACCACCTGGGTGACCCGTCGGCCACCGGTGTTCCGCGACGGCGGGTTCGGCGAGGCCGAGGGCCGGGCGGCGGTGGCCCTGGTGGAGGAACGGGTCCGCCGGGGCCTGCCCCCGCGGAGCGTGGTCAGCGTGACCGGGCTGCCCCTGACCGAGGCGGTCCGGGCCGGGCTGGAATCCGGGGTGCTGGACCGGCTGCCCGCCTTCGACCGGATCACCCCGACCGGCGTCGCCTGGGCGGACGGGCGGCGCGTGGACGCCGACGTGATCCTGTGGGCCACCGGCTTCCGGGCCGCCATCGACCACCTGGCCCCGCTGCGGCTGCGCGAGCCGGGCGGCGGCATCCGGGTCGAGGGCACGCGGGCGGTGCGCGACGAACGCGTCCACCTGGTGGGCTACGGCCCCTCGGCGTCCACCATCGGCGCGAACCGCGCGGGCGGCGCCGCCGTCCGCGCGATCCGGCGCCTGCCGGCCCTCGTACGCACGCCGGCGACCGCCGCGACCTGAGGCGGCCCTAGGGAGTGTCGTCAAAGTAGCTCCGGCCGCCCGAAGGGCGGGGCCGGTGGGGCCTGGTGCGTGCGATCGCAAGGCGGAGGAGGGAGTCGACGCGGAGCGTCGGCGACCGACGACAAC
>NZ_JBSFTP010000062.1:0-44168 GCF_053591315.1 Streptomyces sp. NPDC003042 | reverse complement strand
ACGACAACCTGGGGGTCCCCCCGGCCGGAGGCTGGGGGATGAGCGTGCGTGCCAGGCCCCACCGGCCAGGAGGGACTTTGACGACACGACCTAGTTCTCCAGGCCCTCGGCCGCCCGGATCGCGTCCCGGTAGACCCGGGCCGCCGCGCGCAGCGCCGTCTCCGGGTCGGTCCCCGCGGCCTCGGCGCGCGCCGCCAGCTCCAGCAGTTCGTAACCGACGCCCTCGCCCCGGGGCAGCTCCACGGCGACGCCGGCCGCCCGGACCCGGCCGGCGAGCTTGGCGGCGAGGGCGAGCCCGGGCTGGCCCAGCGGGATCCCGTCGGTGACGGACTCGCGCTGCTTCTCGACCGCCTTGGTGGCCTGCCAGTGCGCGCTGACCTCCTCCGGCGTCTCGGCCTTCTCGTCGCCGAAGACGTGCGGGTGGCGGTGGATCAGCTTCTCCACCAGGCTCCCGGCGACGTCGTCGATGGAGAACGCCTCGTCGGCGGTGCCGGCATCCCCGGTGGCCTCCTCGGCGATGCGCGCGTGGAAGACCACCTGGAGCAGGACGTCTCCCAGCTCCTCGCGCAGTTCGTCACGGTCGCCGACCTCGATCGCCTCGACCAGCTCGTACGCCTCCTCGATGGCGTACTTCACCAGCCCCTCGTGGGTCTGGCGCGAGGTCCAGGGGCATTCGCGCCGGACCCGGTCCATCACCTGGACCAGGTCGAGCAGCCTCGCTCCGGGCAGGTCGTAGGAGCCGGGCAGCAGTTCCAGGTCGGGCATGGCGACGCGGCCGGAGCCGGCGAGGCGGGCCAGCCCGTCCGTGAGCCGCTGGTCTCCCTCGCCGCCCGGGATGACGACGACGGTGCGGCCTCCGGCGCAGGCCTCGACGAGTTCGTGCGCGTCGGGGGCCGCGTGCTCCACCTCCACACCCGCCTCGCGCAGGTACGGCAGCTGCGGGTGGCCGGGGTCGGCGCACAGCACCCGGTCCGCGGCGTGCAGGGTCTGCCAGGCCGGCCAGGACAGCAGGCCGGGGGCGACCCGGTGGCTGGCGGTCAGCAGGACGATGCGGCCGGTCGGCTCGGCGGCCGGCTCGTCGGCGGGGGCGGGTTCGGCGGTGTGGTCGGTCACCCTCCGAACCTACCTCCGCCCCGCGGACTCAGGCTCCGGCGGGGGGCGCCTGCTCGGGCTGGGTGCGCTGGGTGATCCAGGGGGTCTCCTGGTCGCCGAGCAGGATCTGCCGCGCGTCCCAGCGGCCGTAGCGCGGGTTGACCTCGATGTGCAGGGCCTTGGCGGCCGCGCCGAGCTTCTCCAGCGCCTTCTCCTGGCTGCCGTAGTGCTCGAAGAGCTTGTCGCGCAGCAGCTTGAAGCGGGTGTCCGCGTCCATCTGCCCGGGGGCCAGCTGCGCCTGCTGGAGGGCCGCCTCCGCCAGCGCGTCCTCGTCGCCCGCCTGCTGGAGCTGCGCCTTGCGGACGTCCTCGATCTCCTTGGTGCTCACGCTCACCCCCGCGTCCTCGGCGGCGCGCTCCAGGACGGCGGACTGGATCATCTTGTTCAGCTTGACGCGTTCCAGGCCGGGAGTGGCGCCGATGAGCTGGGCGCCCTGCGCGGAACGGTTCTGCGCGGTGCGGACGTCGTTCACCTGGGCCTGGAGCGCGGAGGTGGTGATCCGTTCACCGCCGACGACGGCCGCGGTGCCGGGGCGGGACTCGCCCGAGCAGGCGGCCAGCAGAGGGGCCGCCACGAGGAGGGCGGCGGAGACGGAGAGCGCTGTGCGACGGTGCAAAGGAGCCTCCAGGGCCGGGGAGATTGTGCGTCAGTGCACAAGGCCGTGCGGTGATCGATGGTATGCAGTCAGGATGGTCCGGGCCACCGGTTCGACCAACGATTCCGGGAGCGTTGAGGTGCGTGTTCACCCCCCGGCCACCGCCCGGCCCTCCGTTGCTGCGAGGGTCGGCCCACCATGTCGACACCGCAGCCTCCGCCCCACCGCTCCGCGCGCCGGACCAGTCTGCTCGGCTCGGCGCTCGCCGCCCTGGTCACGGCGGTGGCCGTGTGCGCCGGGGACGCCGCCGCGCGCGTGTTCCCGTACGGGCCGCGCCATCGCAGCGTGAACGACCTCGGCAACCAGTTCGTGCCCTTCCACGCGCACCTGTGGGACCTGCTGCACGGGCGGGCCGAGGGCGGTCTGCTCCTCAACTGGCGGTCCGGGTACGGAACCAGCTTCCTGCCCGACCTGGGCACCTACCTGACCAGCCCGTTCGCCGTGCTGGTGGCACTCTTCCCGCGCGCGGAGATAGACCTCGCGGTGTACGTCGTCACCGTGCTCAAGATGACCGCCGCGGCGGCGGCGATGGCCTGGCTGCTGCGCACCCAGCGCCAGGGGCCGTGGTGGGCGGCCGGGCTGCTGGGGGCCTCGTACGCGCTGTGCGGCTGGTCGGTGATCGAGGCCGCGTACAACCCGATGTGGCTGGACGGGCTCATCGCCTTCCCGCTGCTGTGCCTGACGGGCGAGTGGGCGCTGCGCTCGCGCCGCCCGGTGGCGGGCGCCCTGGTGGTGGCCGTCTGGTGGACGGCGAACTTCTACACCGCGTACATGGCCACGCTCGGGGCGGCGCTGGTGCTGCTGGTACGCGTGGTGCTGACCCGGGAGGGGTTCCGGGAGCGGGCCCGGGTGATCGGGCGGGCGGCGGGGACGACCCTGCTGGGCATCGCCCTCTCGGCGCCGGTGCTCGTACCGCTGTTCCTGAGTTCGAGGCAGGCGTACCCGGGGTGGTTCAAGGAGTTCCGGCCGGTGCCGTGGCCGGACCTCTTCGCCCGGCTGATGCCGGCGACGTACTCCTTCTCCTCCCCCGCCGTGTTCGTCGGGACCGGGACGCTGCTGCTGGCGGCGGCCCTGCCGTTCCACCGGGCGGTGCCCGCCCGGACCCGGTGGTGGTGGGCGGGGCTGGCCGGGGCGGTCCTGCTCTCCTTGCAGTGGGCTCCGACGCATCTGGCCTGGCACGTCTTCGCGACCCCGAACGGGAGCCCGTACCGGCAGACCTTCGTGCTCGCCGGGATCCTGGTGATCGCCGCCTGGACCGGCCTGGCGGCGGGCCTGCCGGGGGTACGCGCCCTGGCGGCGGGGGCGTGCGTACTGGCCGCGGCGGCGGCCGCGGCCCAGGTGGGCGGCAGCGGGCTGACGACGGCGTGGGGCTACGGGCTCTTCGGCGGCGGGCTCGCGGTGACGGCCGGGGCCTGGTGGGCGGTGCGCCACCGCCGGGCGGCCTTCGCGGCGGCCGGTCTGCTCGCGGTGGCGCTGGTGGCGCAGGCCGCGGCGACGACGGCCTACGGCCACAAGGGCAAGCTGGCCGGGCTGGACGACTACCCCTCCTGGACCCCGGCCCACACCGCGCGGGCCGAGGCGCTGGCAGGGGCCGAGGGCTGGCCGGCGTACCGGACCGATCCGAGCCGGCCGGCGCTGTCGGGCAACGACCCGCTGCTGCTGGGCGGCGAGGGCGGCTCGTACTACAGCAGCCACACCCCGGACGTGTTCACGCGGACCATGGCGGCCCTCGGCGCGGGCTGGACCTCGCGGGGCCGCAATGTCCAGAGCCTCGACAACCCGGTCACGGACGCCGTGTTCGCGGTGGGCGCCCGGCTGCGGCCCGACGGCACCGTCGCGCGGGCCGAGGTGCCCCCGCTGGTGACGGTCCGCCCGGCGGGATCCCCCGCCGCCGGGTACGGCGACTCCCCCTTCGCCAACCAGGAGCTCCTGCTGGGCGCGAAGGTCTACGAGGACCCCGTCGCGCCCGGGGTCTGCCGCGCGGGCACCGAGGCCTACCTCTGGGCCCCCGAGTACAACGCCACGGCCCGCCTCGCGGACGGCCCGGCCTTCCGGCTGAACGGCAACGCCCCGCGCAACCGGGCAGCCCTCCAGCCGATGGGCCCCTCCCACGGGCCCGGCTCGAAGCTGGTCTTCGACCGGCCCGCCCCGCCCGCCTGGACCCTGTCCTGCCTGGACCGGGCCCGGCTCGCCCCGGCGGTGTCCGCGCTGCGCGCCTCGGCCGCCACCTCCGTACGGGCCGGCTCCTCCGGCGTCCGCGCCACGCTGCCGCCGGGCAGCACGGGCACGGCGGTCCTGTCGGTCCCCGCCATCGCGGGCTGGACCTGCAACGGGCGCCCGGCCTCGGCCCACCTGGGCCTGGTCGCGGTCCCCCTGGACGGCCGCACCACCAGCGTCGACTGCGCCTTCCGCCCGCCGGGCCTGCTCCCCGGCGCGGCCGTGGCCGCACTGGCGGCGGCGGTCCTGCTCGCCCTGGCGCTCAGGCGCCGTCAGCGCACCTGACCCAGCCACTGGAGGGTGCGGCGGATCTCCACCGGGAGGGGGTGGGCCGGGCCGTGGAGGCGGTCCGCGTCGAAGAGGAGGCGGACCAGGGTGTCGTGGGCCGCCGGGCGGTCGCCGAGGGAGAGCAGCAGGTGCGCGATCCGGCGGCGGACCTCCAGGGGCAGGCCCGGGTCCGGGTTGGCGTAGTGGTTCTCGAAGAGGGGCAGCAGGGAGCGGTACTCGGCGAGGGCCGCCGCCGGTTCGCCGAGCTGTTCCAGGCACTGGGCCGCGTCGTAGCGGAAGCGCAGCGCCTGCGCGTCCCCGGCCGGGAACTCGTCGGCGAGACGGCGCAGTTCGGGCAGGGCGCGGCGGTACTGGCCGTCGTCCATCAGCGTGGCGGCGTACTGCTTGCGCAGGCTGCGGACCACCGGCGAATGTTCGCCGTGCTCCGCGGCGGCGGCCGGGAGGATGCCGCCGAGGATGTCCACGGCCTGGGTGAGCTGCCCCTGGTCCAGGAGCCCCCGGGCCTCGTCCACCGCGCCCGGGATGTCCGGCCGGGGCGGCGACGGCGGCGTGGCCGGGCGCGGGGGGATGACGGCGGCCCGGTCGGGCCAGGGGGCGTGGGGGCGCAGGAAGGGGCGGGTCGGATCGAGGGGGCCGGCCGGGGAGCGGCTGCCGCGGACGGGCAGCAGCGGCGTGAGGGCCTCGTACACCTCCTGGGCGGAGGCGGGGCGGTCCTGCGGGTCCTTGGCGAGGAGGCGGAGCAGGACCGCCTCCAGCTCCTGCGGGACCTCGGGGCGCAGCCGGCGTACCGGGACCGGGGGCTCGTACAGGTGCCGGTGCAGCACGCCGAGGGCGGTGGAGCCGGCGAAGGGGACGTTGCCGCTGAGGAGTTCGTAGAGCAGCACACCGAGGGCGTACAGGTCGGTGTACGGGCCCACGGCGCCGCCCATGGCCTGCTCGGGCGCCATGTAGGCGGGGCTGCCGATCGGTGAACCGGTGCTGGTGAGACGGGTGGTGTCGGTGTCCATCACCGAGGCGACGCCGAGGTCCAGGACGAGCACGGTGCCGTCCGGGCGGAGCATCACATTGCGCGGTTTCAGGTCACGGTGCACGATCGGCACCGCGTGCACGGCCGACAGCACCGCGCACAGCTGCGCCACCACCGCGACCGCCCACGGCCAGGGGTACGGATCGTGCTCGGCGAGGTGGTCGGCGAGGTCGGAGCCCTCGACGTAACCCATGACGAGGTACAGCTCGTCACCGTCGCTGCCCGCGTCGTGCACCGTGACCAGACCGGGGTGGTCCACCTGCGCCGTGACCCGGCATTCGCGCACGAAGCGGCGGCGCAGCTCCTCGGCGACGGTGCCGGGGCCGGCCACCTTGTCGGGGCGCAGCAGTTTGACGGCGACCCGGCGGTCCAGGCGGCGGTCGTAGGCCGTCCAGACCTGGCCCATGCCGCCCTGGCCGAGGATGGTGGCGAGCTGGTAGCGCTCGCCGATCAGCCGTTCGGGACCGGTCACCGGGTCGGGTCCTGGGACGCCGTCTGGTTCGGGTCCTGGTAGGGGCCGCCCGGCTGCGGGGGCTGGGCCGGGGACTGCTTGCGCAGGAGTTCACTGAGCTCGTCGAGCTCGGCGCGGACCTGCCCGATGCGCGGCGGCGGGGTCACGTGGGGCGGGCCCTGCGGAGCGGCCGGGACGGGGGTGTGCGCGGGCGGGTAGCCGTACGCCGGCCCGCTCTGCCGCGGCTGCGGCGGCGCGTACGGCGCGGGCGCGGGCGCCCCGTACCAGGCGGCCGCCGGGTGTACGGAGGCCCTCGTCTCGTGGTGCTTGATGTCGGCGACGAGGAAGTACACGCACACCGCGAAGCCGGTGAGGAGGGAGCCGCCGGCCCCGAGGTCGCTCTGCCAGCCGTTGGTTTCGGCGGTCGGGTCGAGCCCGATGAAGGTGATCCACGCGACGGACAGCGCGCCGCTGACGACGAGCAGCACCCAGTCCCGCGTCTTACGGGTGACCAGGGCGAGCCGCAGCATCGAGCCCCAGGCGAAGAAGCCGCAGCTGAGCACGGGCAGCGCCGCGAACAGCACGCGCAGCGTCACCACGGCTCCGGAAGAGGGCCGGTGGCCCTGGGGGCCTTGGTGCGGCGGGATGCCGGGGGCGTGCATCGATGCTCCTGACGGGCCGTACGGAAGAGGTTCCGTCCGAGGGTATACAGCCTTTCCGGCCGTTCGTGAGGGGATGGACCCAACCGTTGCAGGGTCGCTGCACAAGACTCACCCCGGCAGGACAGAACCGTCCGACAGACCGTCGTACAGGCCTTGTACGAGTCGCTCCCCCAGCCGTCCCGCCGGCCTCAGCGCGTCCTCGAACTCGGCGAGCGCCCGGAACCGTTCGCCGTAGCGGCGCTGTTCGGCCAGCGGCAGCCGGGGCAGCTGGAGCCTGCGGCCGTCGAGGCGGGTGGCGGTGGAGGCGTGGCTGCTGGCGCGGCGGTTGTTGGCGGTGCCGCGCAGGAATCCGGCCACGAACCAGGGGCCGAGCGCGGCCGGGTCGGGGCGCAGCAGCTGGAGGTTGCGGCCGAGCACCGCTCCCGCGCCGCTCGCCGGGTCCGTACCGATGACCCGGGCGATGCCGACGGCGCCGACGACGGGGACGACCACGTCGCCGGGAGCGGCGACGACCGGCTCGTCGGCGGATCCGGCAGCGGTGGCCGGGCCGCCCGGCGTCCCGGAGGGCGCGGTCCCGGCGTACACGTCGTGCTCGGTGAGGACGGCGGTCCCTCCCGGCCCGGCGGCCGCCCCGCTCCCCGCGCGCAGCACCAGGGCTCCGGCGCGGGCGAGTTCACCGATGGTGGTCTGCGGCAGCCGGGCCGCGGCCTCACCGGCCGGGGCGGCGGGCGGCGGGGCGAGCCGGGCCGCGCGGGCGAGGGTGTCGTCGAGCCGCGCCCCCGCCGGGGCGCGGAAGCAGGCGAACCGGGCAAACGGAACCGCACTCTCCACCCCCCATGACGTCCGTCACCACAGGCGACTAGAGTGCGCCATTCCGCTTACTGGCTCGCTCTTGAGGAAGACTATGCACAGAGCAATCCGTCGCACCCTCGCGGCAGTTGTCCCCGCCGCAGTGGCTCTGACACTGCTGACGCCTCCGGCCGCACAGGCCGAGACCGTCACGTCGGGTCCGTACACGTCGGTCTTCAACTACCCGACGGTGCACGGCACCTACGACTTCTCGATCTCCAGCCAGCTGAACGGCCTGATCGACCTCGCCGACTCCGGCACCCTGTACATGAGCATGTACTGGCTCAACAACGCCACGTCGATCCAGGACAAGTTGCTCGCGGCGCAGTCGCGCGGCGTGACGCTGAAGATATCCGTCGAGAAGTCCGTCAGCGGAACCCTCGACACCTTCGCGTCGAAGCTCACCGGCAACAGCTCCCTGACCCTGTGCCAGAACAGCTGCCTGGGCAACGGCACGGGCGACGAAGGGGCGATATCCCACAACAAGTACGCCGTGTTCGACTCGCTGGGCGACGGACGCAAGAACGTCGTCTGGCAGTCCTCGCAGAACATGGCTGGCGGCCAGGACGGTGAGATCAACAACGCGGTCACCGTCGCGGGAAACGCCACGCTGGCCTCACGCTTCCGTTCCGCCTTCAACCGGCAGGTCCAGCACGCCGGCGACTCGCTGCACACGACGTACGACTACACGTACGACGACCCGACGGCCCCGGTCGAGGCGATCTTCTTCCCGCGCGACACCGCCTCGGACGCGGCCCACTACGGCAACGCCGACATCCTCGCCTCCTTCATCGACAAGGTCGTCTGCACACCCACCAGCGGGGGTCGCATCCGCCTCGCGGCAGCCGAGCTCGACCAGAGGTCGACCCGTCCGGCCGTGTACGAGGCTCTGGACCGCAAGCGCAAGGCGGGCTGCGCCGTGGACGCCATCGCGCGCGACTACAGCAGTCTCGGCGGCAACAACGGCATCAACGAGCTCACCGCGCTGGACATCAACGCGTACGGGCTCCGGGCCGGCGGCTGCCGGTACAAGATCCGCGGGTACTCCTGCAATCGCGCCACCGTGCACTCGAAGTACCTGCTGACCGAATGGACGGACGCGGCCGGCAAGCAGGTCCGGCACGTCTACACCGGTTCGCACAACTGGACCTCGGGCGCGCTCAAGCGCAACGACGAGACCCTCCTGCGGATCGACGACGCCGGTACCTACCAGGCGTTCGTCGACAACTTCAACAAGGTCCGGGATGCCGCGGTCGACCTCGACGCCGCCAAGTACGGCACCTCCTCGGCCCACTACTCGCGGGTGAACGTGGGCGCGGCGGGCGACCAGCACTACAGCGCGATGGCATCGAGCGGCTCGGCCACGAGCACGTACACGGCCGTCGTCTACGAGAACGGCGACCGGCACGACGCCGCGGACACCGAACTCGGCACCGACGTGTACATCCGCATGTACAAGGACGGCGTCCCCCTGTGGGACGAGAAGAAGCTGAGCACCAGCGGCACCAACGCCACCTGGTCGAACCAGAAGCCCGATGTCGGCATCGACGACAACGGCAACGCGGTCGTGGTGTGGGCGGCGGACCCCGACGGGAACAAGTACGCCGACATCAGCGTACGGAAGGTGAGCGCGAGCGGTACGGTCACCAGCCTGCCCCGCCCGCACGCCTCCGGCGACGGCGACCAGCTCCGCCCGACCGTGGCCGTCACCGGGACCGGCGTGTACAGCGTCGCCTGGGAGGACACGGCCGACGGCTCGACCCTCAACCAGATCTACGCGAGCAGCTGGGACGCGGCCGGCGCCCTGCGCTACCAGGACGTCAAGGTCAGCACCATCGCCGCGGGCGCGGCCGGCTCCAACCGCCGCCCCGACGCCGCGGTCGACGCCGCCGGCAACACGGCGATCGTGTGGGAGGAGGACGCCGACGGCAACGGCGGCATCAACGTCGGCCTGGCCAAGCTGAACACGACGGGCGGATTCGCCGTGGCCCGCAAGGTCGCCAACTCCCTCACCGACGGACAGCAGTCCAAGCCCGCCGTGGCGCAGACCGCTGACGGCCGGATCGTCGCCACCTGGTCGGACGAGTACACCACCGGCACGGGCACGCTCGTGCGCCCCGAGCGGATCCATCACCGCGCCTTCTCCGCCGACGGTACGCCGACGGCCGCCGAGGCCCGGACCGTCTCCGAGAACGGCACGACCGAGGAGCCGGTGGACCCCAACCGCCCGGTCGGCGCCCAGTCCGACCCCGACGTGGCCGTGTCGGACGACGGCACCTTCGTCGTGGGCTGGCGTGAGGTGTTCGTCGACGGGTTCCACGACGTGTGGGCCCGCGGATTCAACGCCGACGGGACCACGGCCGGGCGGCTGCCCGTCAGCCGAATGAACGTGGTGACCGGCGGCCACCAGTCCGGCGTCGCGGTGTCGCTGGCGCCGAGCGGCCGCCTGGCGCTGACGTACTCGGACGACTACGACCAGAACGGATTCAACGAGATGCGCCTGCGCGACGGCTTCCTCAACCAGTAGCCCCGCACACGGTACGGCTCGCGGCACGACGCCGGCTTCCGGGACCGCTGTACAGCGTCCCGGAAGCCGGCGCCGCCTGCCTCGCGGGGCCCTACGAGCCGAGGATCGTGGTGAGGAACTCCCCGGTCCAGCCCAGCAGTTCACGGCCGACGAGCGGCTTCCCACCGACCCGGGCGGTCTTCGGCCGCGGCACCAGCACCTGCGAGGTGGCGGGCTTGAGGACCGTGCCGGGGTAGAGCCGCTTGAGGCGCAGCTCCTGCGATTCGCGCAACTCCACCGGCCCGAAGCGGATGTTGGGGCCCTGGAGGGTGATGTCGCCGACCCCGCAGGCGCGGGCGAGCATCCGCAGCCCCGCCACCAGCAGCAGGTTCTCCACGGGCTCCGGCAGCTTGCCGTAGCGGTCGGTCAGTTCCTCCCGTACCGCCTTGACGTCCGCCTCCGAGTTGGCGGCGGCGATGGACCGGTACGCCTGGAGGCGCAGCCGCTCACCGGGCGCGTAGTCGTGCGGGACGTGCGCGTCGACCGGCAGCTCGATCTTGACCTCCAGTGGCGGCTCCTCCTCCACCCCGCCCTCGATCTCCGCCCGGTAGTCGGCCACCGCCTCGCCGACCATGCGGATGTACAGGTCGAAGCCGACGCCCGCGATGTGGCCGGACTGCTCGCCGCCCAGCAGGTTGCCCGCGCCGCGGATCTCCAGGTCCTTCATGGCCACGTACATGCCCGCGCCCATCTCGGTGTGCTGGGCGATCGTCGCGAGCCGCTCGTGCGCGGTCTCGGTGAGCGGCTTCTCCGGCGGGTAGAGGAAGTACGCGTACCCGCGCTCGCGGCCGCGGCCCACGCGCCCGCGCAGCTGGTGCAGCTGGGAGAGGCCGAAGTTGTCGCCGCGCTCCACGATCAGGGTGTTGGCGTTGGAGATGTCGATGCCGGACTCGACGATGGTCGTGGAGACCAGCACGTCGAACTTCTTCTCCCAGAAGTCCACCACGACCTGTTCGAGGGCGCTCTCGCCCATCTGCCCGTGCGCGGTCGCGATCCGCGCCTCCGGCACGATCTCGCGCAGCTTGGCGGCCGCCCGGTCGATGGACTCGACCCGGTTGTGGATGTAGAAGCACTGGCCCTCGCGCAGCAGCTCGCGGCGGATGGCCGCGCCGATCTGCTTCTCCTCGTACGGGCCGACGAAGGTCAGCACCGGGTGCCGCTCCTCCGGCGGGGTGGTGATCGTCGACATCTCGCGGATGCCGGTCACCGCCATCTCCAGGGTGCGCGGGATCGGGGTCGCGGACATGGTCAGGACGTCGACGTTGGCGCGGAGCTTCTTCAGCTGCTCCTTGTGCTCGACGCCGAACCGCTGCTCCTCGTCGACGATGACCAGGCCCAGGTCCTTGAACCTGGTCTCCTGCGAGAACAGCCGGTGGGTACCGATGACCACGTCCACCGAGCCCTCGCGCAGTCCTTCCAGGGTGGCCTTGGACTCGGCTTCGCCCTGGAAGCGGGACAGTGCCTTCACGTTGACCGGGAACTGGCTGTAGCGCTCGGAGAAGGTGCCGAAGTGCTGCTGCACGAGGAGCGTGGTCGGCACGAGGACGGCGACCTGCTTGCCGTCCTGGACCGCTTTGAACGCGGCTCTCACAGCAATTTCGGTTTTACCGTATCCGACGTCGCCGCAGACCAGCCGGTCCATCGGGACCGACTTCTCCATGTCCTCCTTGACCTCGGCGATGGTGGTGAGCTGGTCGGGCGTCTCCACGTACGGGAAGGCGTCCTCCAGCTCGCGCTGCCACGGGGTGTCCGGGCCGAAGACGTGGCCGGGCGCGGCCATGCGCGCGCTGTAGAGCTTGATCAGGTCGGCGGCGATCTCCTTGACCGCCTTCTTCGCGCGCGCCTTGGTCTTCGTCCAGTCGGCGCCGCCGAGCCGGTGCAGGGTCGGGGCCTCGCCGCCGACGTACTTGGTGACCTGCTCCAGCTGGTCGGTGGGGATGTAGAGCCGGTCGCCGGGCTGGCCGCGCTTGGCGGGGGCGTACTCGACGAGGAGGTACTCGCGGGTGGCGCCCTGGACGGTGCGCTGCACCATCTCGACGTAGCGGCCGACACCGTGCTGCTCGTGCACGATGTAGTCGCCGGCCTCCAGGGTGAGGGGGTCGATGGACTTGCGGCGCCGGGTCGGCATCCGGCCGAGGTCCTTGGTGGCGGTGCGCTGCCCGGTCAGGTCGGTCTCGGTGAGGACGGCCAGCTTCAGGGCCGGATCGACGAAGCCGTTGGCGATCGAACCGCAGGCGACGTGGACGATCGAGGGATCCAGGGCGCCGAGGTCCGCCTCCAGGCGGGCGGCGATGCCCTCACCGCCGAGGACCTCGACGGTACGGGCGGCCGGGCCGTGGCCCTCGGTGAGGTAGACGATGCGCCAGCCGTCGGCGATCCAGCCCTTGGTGTCGGCGAGCGCGCGGGCGGTGTCGCCGCGATAGGCCTCGGGGGCGTGCATGCCGAGCTTCAGGACCGCCGGCTCGCCGGCTGATGTCACCGTACCGTCACCGGCCGTCTCGTCGGCGGCGAAGGGGGAGACCGACCACCACATCATGCCCAGCTCGCGGGCGTGGTCGCGGATGTCCGCGATCCCGCGCAGGGAGGCCGCGCCGACGTCGATGGGGGCCTCGCCTCCGCCCGCGGTGGCCGCCCAGGAGGCCATCAGGAACTCCTGCGAGGTCGCGACGAGGTCGGAGGCCCGCGTACGGACCCGCTCGGGATCGCAGACCACCGCCATCGACCCGGCCGGCAGCACGTCGATCAGCAGCTCCATGTCGTCGACCAGGACCGGGGCCAGGGACTCCATGCCCTCGACGGCGATCCCCTCGGCGATCTTGTTCAGTAGCTCGCCCAGCTCGGGGTGCGCCTCCGCGAGGGCCGCGGCCCGCTCCCGTACCTCGTCGGTCAGCAGCAGCTCGCGGCAGGGCGGGGCCCACAGCCCGTGGTCGGCGATCTCCAGGGACCGCTGGTCGGCCACCTTGAAGTAACGGATCTCCTCGACCTCGTCGCCCCAGAACTCCACGCGCAGCGGGTGCTCCTCGGTGGGCGGGAACACGTCAAGGATCCCGCCGCGTACGGCGAACTCCCCGCGCTTCTCGACCAGCTCGACGCGGGCGTACGCCGCCGCGGCCAGCGCCTTGGTGATCTCTCCGAGGTCGACGCTGTCGCCTTGGCGCAGGCTCACCGGTACGAGGTCACCGAGCCCCTTGACCTGCGGCTGGAGCACGGACCGGATGGGCGCGACGATCACCGAGACGGGTCCGGTGGCCGGGTCGTCCTTGCTGGGGTGCGCGAGCCGGCGCAGTACGGCGATCCGGCGGCCGACGGTGTCGCTGCGCGGGCTGAGCCGTTCGTGCGGCAGCGTCTCCCAGGAGGGGTAGTCCACGATCTCGTCGGGCGGGAGCAGCGAGCGCAGGGCTGCGGCCAGGTCCTCCGCCTCCCGCCCGGTGGCCGTCACCGCGAGGACGGTGCGCTCGGTGCGCCGGGCCAGCGCGGCGATCGCGAAGGGCCGCGCGGCGGGCGGGCCGACGAGGTCCACGTGCATGCGGTTGCCGTCCCCGGCCGCGGTGACCGCCTCGGCGAGGGCCGGGTCCCGGGTGACGGCGTCGAGCAGTCCGTGCAGGCTCATGAAAAGTGCTTTCCATCCGGTGGCAGGGCTTGAGGTCTGGAGGGGCAACGCGAACGGCCCGACACGTGAACGGGCCGGGGCTTCCCACCCTACGCCCGACCACCGTCACCGCACGGGGGCACGGGGGCACGGGAGCACCGTGCGCCGCCACCGACGACGCCGGCCCCGGACCGCCCTCTCGGGCGGCCCGGGGCCGGCGTTCCCGCGTGCGGCGGTGCTAGTCGCTGGCGATCGCGTTCAGGACGTTCATCCGACCCGCCCGGAAGGCCGGGACCAGTGCGGCGAACAGGCCCACGAAGGCGGAGGCCACGAACACCCCGAGGATCGTCGGCCACGGGATCTCCAGCACCTTCAGGCCCTCCAGCGCGAGCAGCTGCTGCGCGGTGGCGCCCCAGCCCATGCCCAGCCCGAGGCCGAGCAGGGCGCCGAAGAGGGCGATGACCACCGACTCCAGGCGGATCATGCGGCGCAGCTGACGGCGGGAGAGGCCGATGGCGCGCATCAGGCCGATCTCGCGGGTCCGCTCGACCACCGACAGGGCCAGGGTGTTCACCACGCCCAGCACCGCGACGACGATCGCGAGGGCGAGGAGCCCGTAGACCATGTTCAGCAGCTGGCCGACCTGGTCCTTCAGGGACTGCTTGTAGTCGGCCTGGTTGCGCACCGCGTACTGCGGGTACTCCGCCAGCGCCGCCTTGACCTCCTTGTACGCGGCGTCGGCCTGGCCGTCCTCGGCGCTGGCCAGCAGCATGAAGGGGCGCGGCATCCTGTCGGCCGGGACGTTCGCCTCGGCGACGGCGGTGCTGACGTACTTCATGGTCTTGTCGAGGTTGCCCTCGTCGCTGGTGATCGCCGCGACCTTGAGCTTGACCGTGTTGCCGCCGGTGAAGGCGACCGTCATCTCGTCACCGAGCTTGATGTGGTGCGCCTCGGCGTAGATCGAGCCGACCGACATCGCGTCCTTGCCGTACGCCGCCGCGTGCTCGCCGGCCACCATCTTGCGCCGGATGTCCTGGGCGTACGTCGGGTCGGTCGCGCCCAGGCCCACCTCCTCGGTGGTCCCGTCGGGGGCGGTGACCTTCGCCCGCACCTCGCGGTAGGCGGTGACGTGGTCGAGCCGGGTGTTCGCCCGCAGCGCCTGCTCGGCCTGCGGCATGACCGGCTGCCCGGTCTGCGAGTTGACGATGTAGTCCGCGCCCACCGACTTGTCGAGCTCGTCGGTGGCCGAGGCCACCATCGAGGAGCCGACCACCGACAGGCAGGCGACCAGCGCCAGTCCGATCATCAGCGCGGCGGCGGTGGCGCCGGTACGGCGGGGGTTGCGCAGCGCGTTGCGCTCGGCGAGCCGCCCGACGGAGCCGAAGGGCCGCAGGACCGGGGCGGACAGCGCCCGGACCACGACGCCGGCGAGCAGCGGGCCGATCACGATGAAGCCGATGAGGGTGAAGACCACACCGACCCCGAGCCAGAGCGAGCCCGCTGCGGCCTTGTCGGCGGCAGCGGCCAGGAACAGGCCCGCGGCTCCGATGCCGGTGACGGTCAGGCCGAGGACGGCGCGGACGATGCCGGCCTTGCGGTCACCGGGGGTGCCGGCGTCGCGCAGGGCGGCCATCGGGGAGACCTTCCCGGCCCGGCGGCCGGGGACGTAGGCGGCGACGACGGTGACGACGATGCCGAGGACCAGGCCGACGACCGGGGTGGTCCAGGCGATGGTCAGGTCGTCGGTGGACAGCTTCATGCCCATCTGGCCCATGAGTTCCATGAGGCCGACGGCCAGGCCGACGCCCGCCGCGACACCGAGGAGGGAGCCGACGACGCCGAGCAGGAAGGCCTCGACGAGCACGGACCGGTTGATCTGCCCCCGGTCCGCGCCGATGGCGCGCATCAGGCCGATCTCACGGGTGCGCTGGGCGACCAGCATCGAGAAGGTGTTGAAGATCAGGAAGATGCCGACGAGGAAGGCGATCCCGGCGAAGCCGAGCATCACGTACTTCATGACGTCGAGGAAGGAGCCGACGTCCTTGCGGTTGGCGTCCGCGGCTTCCTTGGCGGTCTGGAGCGTGTAGGTGTCCGCGCCGACGGCACCCAAAGTGCTTTCGATGGACCGCTTGAGCTGCGCGTCGCTCACCCCGTCCTTGGCGGTGACGTTGATGTGCGTGAAGGCACCGGGGGCGCCGAGCAGCTGCTGCTGGGCGGTGGCGGTGTCGAAGTAGACGACCGTCGCGCCCGGGTTGGTCACCGTGAAGGAGGCGATTCCGCTGATCTTGGCGCGGGTGTCGCCCGTGACGGCGATGGTGCGCAGTTCGTCACCGATGGCCAGGTGGTGCTTCTTCGCCGTGTCGCCGTCGACCATCACCTCGGTGGGGCCCCGCGGCGGGTGGCCGGAGGTGATCTTCATGGACTTGAGCTCGTTGTCGGACCAGTTGCCCGCGATGGTCGGGGCGCCGGTGGTCGAGCCCACGTTCTCGTTCTTGGCGTTGACGACCGTGACGGACATGGAGAGCACGCCGCCCTCGGCCGACTTGACGCCCTCGGCCTTCTGGACCTGGGCGACGACCGAGCCGGTCAGCATCTCGGGCTTGCCGGTGTCCGGGTTCTCGTCCCCGCCCCCGGCCGCCTTGGGGCTGACCGTGACGTTGGAGTTCGTGAGCGCGAACAGCTTGTCGAAGGTGGTGTTCATGGTGTCGGTGAACACCAGGGTGCCGCAGACGAAGGCGACGGACAGCAGAACGGCTATGGCGGAGAGCGCCATGCGCCCCTTGTGCGCGACGAAGTTGCGCCGCGCGGTCTTCATGACGGTCACGAGGTCCGCCCGCGAGCGTCGAAGGCCTTCATGCGGTCGAGTACGCCGTCGGCGGTGGGGTTGATCATCTCGTCGACGATGCGGCCGTCGGCGAGGAAGATGACGCGGTCCGCGTAGGAGGCGGCGACGGGGTCGTGCGTGACCATGACGATGGTCTGGCCGAGCTCGTCCACGGACTTGCGCAGGAAGCCGAGGACCTCGGCGCCCGCCCGGGAGTCCAGGTTTCCGGTCGGCTCGTCACCGAAGATGATCGCCGGGCGGGCGGCGAGGGCGCGGGCGACGGCCACGCGCTGCTGCTGGCCGCCGGAGAGCTCGGTCGGGCGGTGCTTGAGGCGGCCCGCGAGGCCCACGGTCTCCACCACCCGGTCCAGCCACTGCTGGTCGGGCTTGCGGCCCGCGATGTCCATGGGGAGCGTGATGTTCTCCAGGGCGTTCAGCGTCGGCAGCAGGTTGAAGGCCTGGAAGATGAAACCGATCTTGTCCCGGCGCAGCTGGGTGAGCTTCTTGTCCTTCAGGCCGGTGATCTCGGTGTCGTCGAGCTGGATCTGCCCGCTGGTCACCGTGTCGAGGCCGGCCAGGCAGTGCATCAGCGTGGACTTGCCGGAACCGGAGGGGCCCATGATCGCCGTGAACTGGCCGCGGTGGATGTCCACGTCCACCGCGTCGAGGGCGACGACGCGGGTCTCTCCGGACCCGTAGGCCTTGACCACACTGCGCGCCCGGGCAGCGACGAGGCCGTGGCCACCGGTACTCCCGTGCCTGGTTTCGGTCATCGCCGTTGTCACGGTGCTCTCCTCATTCGTCATTCGTCAGTCGTCGTTCGTCGTTCGTCGTTCGTCTGCGTGCGTACGTCGCCGTGATGAAGTCTGTGGCGCGGGGGTGTCCGGCGCGCTGGTGCCCGTCGCCGTATCCACCGGGGGGTTAACCCCACCCCCGCGGCGGCCCCGCTCATATGAATCAGTTAAGGACGCGCCGGGACCTTCGGCCTCATCCGCCGGGACGAAAGACCCCTGGCCCCTTGGGGGGAGCAACCCTTAGGGGTTCTCCACCTTTCGGCGGAAGAGAAGTGAGGGATACCGCCGGGCACACCCCCGGTGAGATGGTGTTCTCCGCGTCCGGACGTCCGGGGGCGAGGACGTGGAGGGGGCCGGGGTGGCGGCGGGCGAGAACACGGCGGAGGCCCCGGAAGGAAACGTTTCCGCCACCTCGGGCCCCTCATCGGCCCCGCCCGGACGCCCGCCCACCCCCGTGGTCGTCTCACTGATGCTGAGCATGGCCCTCGTGGCCCTCGACGCGACGATCGTCTCCACCGCCGTCCCCCAGATCGTCGGCGACCTCGGCGGCTTCTCCCTCTTCTCCTGGCTCTTCTCCGGCTACCTCCTCGCCGTCACCGTCACCCTCCCCGTCTACGGCAAGCTGAGCGACACCTTCGGCCGCAAGCCCGTCCTCCTCTTCGGCATCGCCCTCTTCCTCGTCGGCTCCCTCCTGTGCGCGACCGCCTGGAACATGGCGGCGCTCATCGCCTTCCGGATCGTCCAGGGGCTCGGCGGCGGCGCGCTCCAGAGCACCGTGCAGACCCTGGCCGCCGACCTGTACCCGCTGAAGGACCGGCCCAGGATCCAGGCCCGCATGACCACCGTCTGGGCCTCGTCCTCGCTCCTGGGCCCCGCGCTCGGCGGCCTGCTCGCCGCGTACGCGGGCTGGCGCTGGACCTTCCTGATCAACGTGCCGGCGGCCGGGCTCGCCCTGTGGCTGACCGCCCGCCACCTCGTGGAACCCGTACGCTCCCCCGGACGTCGGGGGCCAGTGGACTGGGCGGGGGCGCTCTGCGTCTTCGCCTGCGGCGCCGTGCTGCTCTTCGCGCTGGTGCAGGGCGGCGTCGCCTGGCCCTGGCTGTCCGCGCCCTCGCTGGCGCTGCTGGGCACGAGCGCGGCGCTGGCCACCCTGGTGGTCCACGTGGAACGCCGGGCCCAGGAGCCGATCCTGCCCGGCTGGGTGTGGCGCCGGCGCACCATCGCCGCCGTGAACCTGGCCATGGCGGCGGTGGGCCTGCTGATGGTCGCCCCGATGGTGTTCATGCCGACGTACGCGCAGTCCGTACTCGGCCTCGGGCCCGTCGGCGCCGGGATCCTGACGGGCCTGATGACCCTCACCTGGCCCCTGTCGGCCGCCTTCTGCCAGCACCTCTACCGGCGCATCGGCTTCCGCGACACCGCCGCCCTCGGGATCGCTCTGGCAGCGGTGATCCTGTTCGCCTTCACCCTGCTCCCGCATCCCGCCCGGCCGTGGCAGCCCGCGCTGGTCATGCTGCTGCTGGGGGCCGCCCTCGGCCTGTTCCAACTGCCGCTGGTCGTCGGGGTGCAGTCCACGGTGGGCTGGGCGGAGCGGGGCACCACGACGGCCTCGGTGCTCTTCTGCCGCACCGTCGGCCAGAGCGTGGGCGCCGCGCTGCTGGGGGCCGTCGCCAACGCGACCATCGCCGCCAGGCTGGCCGACGCCCCGGTGCCCGGACTCCCCGACCGGCTGGACGACGTGGCGCGGGCCCTGACCGACCGGCACACCCTCCCGACGGCCGCCGCCGACCACCTGCGCGAGGCGGTGGCCACCGCCGTGGACCACATCTTCCTCGGCGCGACGGCCGCCGCCGTGGCGGGACTGCTGATCCTCCTGCTGGTCGCCCCACGCGTCTTCCCCGTACTCCCCGAACGCCACTGACTTGTCATGCCCAGCGCCCATGGGCGACCCTCGTCCCCAGGACCGCCCAACCAAATGGCGCCGCCCGGGGGGACGACATGGCTTCCACACTCTTCGCACTGGCATTACTCGCCGCACTGGCCGGACCGGTGGCCCTGCGCCTCTACCGCGACCCGCGCTTCGCCACCGGCCGCGACGGCCGGCTCTCCACCTCCACCACCCTGGCGCTCGCCTGGACCGTGATCCTGGTCTGGCTGCTGCTCACGGTCCTGGCGTACGGCCTGACGGCGGGCGGCGGCGTCGCGTGGTTCCAGGGCGAGCACGGTCCGCTCTCCACCCTGACGACGGTCTACCTGCCGCTGCTCGGCGGCCCGTACGTGGCCCTGATCGGGGCGAAGACGGTCGTCGGGATGCGGCTGGAGCGGGGCTCCATGGCCAAACCGGCCCCGAAGCCGACCGCCACGGGCCGCCGGCCCCTGCGCGAGCTGATCGCCAACGACAGCGGCCGGACCGACCTCGTCGACCTCCAGTACGTCGCCCTGAGCGCGGTCACCATGCTCTACGTCGTCCTGTTCTTCCTCTCGGACGTGGGCGGCGGACTCCCCCGCCTGCCCGCCGAGATCTGGGCCCTGACGGGCGCCCCGGCGGCGGCGTACCTGGTGAACAAGATGGCGGCCCGAGCCGTCCCCGTGATCACGGACGCCACCCTCACCGACGGACACCTCACGGTCACGGGCGGCGGCTTCACCGACCCCCGCCTCACGGCGGACGACACCCCCCTCCCGGCCACCCCCGACCCGGCTACCGGAGCCCTGACGGTCCCTCTGCCGCTCACCGTCCAGCCCCCGTTCACGCTGGTGGTCACCTCTCACGGCCTGCGCAGCGACCCGTACCGCTACGAGGAAGACCCCTCCTTGCGACGGACGTAGTAGCGGGCCACTCGCGCCCGGTTGCCACAGACCGACGCCACGCACCAGCGGCGGCGCGGATGCCCCGGGAGGAAGAGGAGCACGCAGCCCCGCGCCTCACATTCCCGGACCGCCGCCACCTGCGGATCGGCCAGCAACTCCGCGACGGCCTCGGCCAGTTCGGCCGCCAGCCGCCGCGCCGGGGCGCCCGCCCGGCGCGCGGCCACCGTCAGCCCGCCATCGGTCCATGCCAGCTCACGATGGAGCGGGGCTCCGGACAGGGCCTGATTCAGCACCCTCAACGCCCCGGCGGGCGGCCGTTCCCCGTGCCGTACGGCATCGAGCGCCGGCCCGGCCGCCTCCCGCACCGCATGCACGGCGGCCACCTCGGCCGCCCCCACCTCACCGGCCGGCCCCAGCCGCCCGGCTTCCCGCTCCAGCCAGGCGGCCAGACCGGCGGGGTCACCGATGAGATCCCCGGCACCGGCGGGCCGGGTGTTCAGCAGGTCCAGCGCGAGGGGCTCACCCATCAGCGGAAATTCCGTCATATCCACATGGTACTCACCCCACTTGATCCATTAGACTCATGCCACCCAAGATCTCGGAGGCATGTGATGATCGCTCACCGCACCGTCGACGTGGACGGCGTGACCGTCGCCTACCGCGAAAGCGGTCCCGCCGACGCCCCGGTCCTGCTGCTCCTGCACGGCTTCCCCACGTCCTCGCACCAGTTCACCCGCCTGATGGACTCCCTCGCGGACACCCCGTACCGCCTGATCGCCCCCGACTACCCCGGCTTCGGCCGGACCGAGGCCCCGCACGGGTTCACCTACACCTTCGACCGTCTCGCCGACACCGTCGAGGCCTTCACCGACGCCCTCGGCCTGGACCGATTCGCCCTGTACGCCTTCGACTTCGGCGCTCCGGTCGGCCTGCGCCTCGCCACCCGCCGACCGGAGCGGGTGACCGGCCTGATCGTCCAGAACGGCAACGCGTACGAGGAAGGCCTCTCGGACACGGCCCGCGCGTTCACCGCACTCCGCCGCGAAATCCCCGGCCACGAGGAGCAGGTCCGAGGCCTCTTCACCCTCGAAGGCACCCGTTTCCAGTACGAGACCGGGGTCGCCGACACCACCCTGATCTCCCCCGACAGCTGGACCCTCGACGTCCACTACCTCGGCCTGCCGGGCCGCGCCGATGCCCAGGCCGACCTCGCCTTCGACTACGCCTCGAACTTCGCCCACTACCCCGCCTGGCAGGCCTGGCTGCGCACCGCCCGGCCGCCGCTGCTGGTCCTGTGGGGCGCGGGCGACCCCTTCTTCACCCCTGCGGGCGCCAAGGCCTACCTCCAGGACGCGCCGGACGCCGAGGTCCACGTCTTCGCCGACGCGGGCCACTTCGCCCTCGAAACCCACCTCACCGAAATCGCCCCCCTGATCTCGACGTTCCTCAGGAAGCTCCCCTGACGGAGGGCGGGGCCTCTCCCCCGCCCCACCCCTTCCCGACACCGGGGCTCCGCCCCCGCCTCCGCGTCTCCCCCCAGACTCCGTCCCGGGTATCCCCTGGCGAGGCTGAAACTGCCGGGGGCGGGCCTAAGGGCTGTCCCGTAATCCCCAGTGGATCAGCGCACGGCGTCAGATGCGGTGCATCTCCCCCAGCTACCGCTGGGAGGTGCCCCCGGGCGGAGGGGCGTCCTCATACTGGGCGTGTTCGGGCGTTCCGACAACGCGGCGAGGTGCCGTAGCTGTCGTCGTGCGCCCGCCGGGGATCACGGGACAGCCCTTAGGCTCGCCCCGTCAGCGCCGCCAAGCTGGACCGGACATGGCTCATGTGCGCCCGCATCTCCTCCTGCGACTCCGCGTGCTCCCGCAGGATCCGCTCCGTCTCCCGCCCGACCCGCTCCTCCTTCACCCGCGCCTGCGCCACCAGCTCCGCCCCGCGCGCCTCCGCGTCCTCCTGCCCGTGCCGCGCCGCCTCCTCCGCCTCGGCGAACCCCCGGCGCGCTTCGGCCAGCCGCGCCTCCGCGTACCGTTCGTCCTCCGCGAGGCGGCCCAGCACCTCGGTCTCGCGCGCCGTCAGCTCCCGCTCCGACGCCTCCCACCGCTCCGCCCGCTCCTGTTCCCCCTCCGCGAGCAATGCGTCCGACCGCCGCCGCATCTCGGTCAGCGCGTCCGCGGCCTGCGACCGCCACGCCGCCGCCTCCTCCCGCGCCTCCGCCTGGATCCCGTCGGCCTCCCGCTGCGCCCGCAGCAGCCCCTGCCGCGCCCGGACCTCGGTCTGCTCGCGCACCGCCTCCGCGTCGTGGCGGGCCAGTTCGGCCGCACGGTCGGCGTACGCCTCCGCCGCGCCCAGCGCCTCGGCCGCGTCCGCCCGCGCGTCGCTGCGTACGGTGTCGGACTCCTCCTGCGCCAGGAGCAGGATCCGCCGGGCGCGTTCGCTCAGTTCCTCGTACGTCTGCGGGGCCAGCGAGGCCACGACCGTCCGCAGCCGCTCGGCCTCCGCCTCCATCCGCTTGGCCAGGACGGTCAGCCGTGCCACCCGTTCCCAGGCCTCGTCCCGGCTGTCGGCCAGCCGTGCGAGATACCGGTCGACCTCTTCCGCGCGGTAGCCGCGACCGCGCACGGTCGCGAAGCCCTGAGGTCCGTGATGTCCGTGATGTCCGTGATGTCCGTGAGGTGACGTGGGTGCACTCATGCGGGAAGCGCCTCTCTCGCGGGGATTCCTGTCAAGGATGCGTCATTTGCGGGCAGAAGCCGGAATGGCCGGGCCGAGACCCCGTTCGAGGGTCCCGGCCCGGCCATTCATCCGATCACCGGATCAGCCGAGCGTCACAGGAGTCCGTCCCACATCTGCTCCAGCAGCACCGACCACCAGTTCTCCGGGGAGGCCAGCGCCGCACTGTCGAGGCCCGCCAGATTCGCCTGGAAATCGACGGTCCAGCGCCCCGCCTGTTCCGGCGTCAGATGCTGGCGCAGCCGCCACATGTGACCCAGCAGCGCCAGCGACCGGGCAAACTGCGGCAGGCTCGAATTCACGAACTGCGGCGGCACGGGCGCACCGCCCGGACCACCCTCCACCGGCACCGCCACGATGTGCGCGGTCCCGTACTGGACACACAGCGCCTTGCCGAAGTCGCTGCCGACGACGAGGTACGAGCCGGCGTCGGAGGCCGGCTGCACCTGACGCTGCGCGGCCAGCTCGGCCAGCGTCGGCACCGGCTGACCGGGCACCGCCTGCGCCCAGAAGAACGGCCCGAAGTCGACCGGCAGACCCGCCCACATCAGCGTCTGCGCCACGATCTCCGGCACACCCTGACGGGACACCGCCCGCTGGTCGAAGCGGAACACACCCTGCGGCCCGAACGCGCCCGCCAGTTCCTGCCCGATCGCCTCCATCGGGATCGCCGGCTGGAGCGGAACCTGCGGCAGCGGCGCCCGTACCGGCGCGGGGCGCGCCGGACCGTCCGCCACCTGGTGCAGCTCACCCTGGTGGGTGATCAGGTGCCGCATGCCCTGCTGGCGCCCCGCGTGGTCGGTCCCGTACGGGGCCACGCTGGTGATCCGCACCTGCGGCCAGGTCTCCCGGATCATCCGGGCGCAGTAACCGCCGGGCAGCTCACAGGAAGCCAGCTCGGTGTGCAGCTCCAGCACCTGCTGCGGCGGCACGTTCATCGCGCGCAGCTCGTACAGGATCTGCCACTCGGGGTGCGGGGTGCCGGGCGCCGAGCGGCGGATGAGCTGCTGCTCGGAGCCGTCGGGCGCGCGGTAGCGCAACACGGCCTGGTAGCCGGGGCCGACGGTGGGCGCGCCGGACGGGGCCGGGGGCTGCGCCGCCGGACCGGGCGGCGGACCGGGCGGCGGACCGGGCGGCTGCGGCACGCCGGGACCGGCAAGCATCGTCGCGGCATGGTGCGCCCCGCCACCGGGAGCACCAGGCGCACCGGGCGCACCGGGAGGCGCGGGCGGCTGCCCCGCGGCGGGCCCCGCCAGCATCGTCGCGGCATGGTCGAACCCGCGCCCGCCGGAAGCACCGGGCACCCCGGGCGGACCGGGAGGCGCCGGAGGCTGCCCCGCACCAGGAGCACCGGGGGCACCGGGCGGACCCGGCGGCGTCGGCGGCTGCGGCCCACCAGGCCCCGCCAGCATCGTCGCCGCGTGATCGAACCCGCGCCCACCGGAAGCACCGGGCACCCCGGGCGGACCCGGAGGCGCCGGAGGCTGCCCCGCACCGGGGGCACCGGGGGCACCGGGCGGACCCGGCGGCGTCGGCGGCTGCGGCCCACCAGGCCCCGCCAGCATCGTCGCCGCATGGTCGAACCCGCGCCCACCCGAAGCACCAGGCACCCCGGGCGGACCCGGAGGCGCCGGAGCCTGCCCCACACCAGGAGCACCCGGCGCACCCGGCGCACCCGGCGCACCGGCGGAGCCGCCCGCCGGGCGACCCGGCCGCGAGACCTGCGCCTTGCTCGTCGGCGCGTCGGCGATGTCGCCCGTCCCGGACGGCACCCCCAGCGCCGGGACGACGGCCGTCCGCGGAAGCTGGCTGCCGCCCGGCATCAGCGTGGTCTTGGCCTCCGGGGCCGCCGCGGGGGACGGCGGCGCGTCCTCCAGGTCGGACCCGGACAGCGGCGGCGCGAACACGGTCGCCGGCAGCGGCACGGAGACGTCCTCCGCACCGGAGTTCACGTCGGTCCCGGACCACGGCGTGGCCCCGGCCGGTACTCCGTCGTTCGCGGTCGGCTCGTACGGAACCTCGCCCCCACGCCGCAACGGCACCGGATCCGGCCCGGACGCCCCGGCATCCACGACCCCGGAAGCAGGCGCAGGAGCAGGCGCCGAAGGAGCCGCGGGCGCGGCCGGCGCCCCCGGAATCCCCGCCCGGTCCGCGGCCTCCTGCAACCACTCCGGCGGGCTCAGCATGAACGAGGTCTGCTCCGAGTCGATCCGCGGCGGCGGGACCGAGGCCTCCGAGGCCGCCGCCGCGGCCGCTGCCCCGTACTCCTCCTCGTACCGCCGGATCACCTCGCCCACCGGCAGTCCCGGCCACAGCGTCACCTCACCGCTGTCCCGCGCGATGACGAGCCGCGACCGGCCGCCACCCGACACGGGACCGGCGGCCCGGTCCTCCGCCCACACCACGAACCCGAGTCCGAACTCCCGTACCCGCACCTCTCGGTGCTGGTAGCCGGGCACGTCCCCGTTGATCCACTCCTCGGCGCGCTCCTGCGCCTGCGCGAACGTCACCACAGCGCGATCACCCCTCACCCAAGCCGGCACCGGAACCGGGACCCGCCACGGGAACCGAGCGTGCGAATCCGCCGTCCACCATCAGAGCCGCCACCGTCTCCAGTTCCGGCGGATTGCCCGCCAAGCACTCCAGGAAGGCATCGAAATCGGCACCGCACGGCAGCAACAGCCGTTCCACCCGCTCCTGCACCGACCAGCCGTCGCGGTCGCGCGCGTCGTCGTACGGGGAGAACCAGACGGAGCCGATCGCCTCCCCCTTCACCTTCACCGCGAGCAGCCCGCCCTGTACGAAGGCCACGCACAGGTAGTCCTTCGTCAGATGGTCCCGCAGACACTTGTTGACGTAGACGAGGTCGTTGACCGCCGCTTCCTCACGCACCGTGAAGAACGGCTGGTCGACCAGCAGACCCAGCTCCACGTAGAGCCCCGCGCCCACCGGCGCGCAGCCGCCTGCCGCCTTCAGGAACGAGCGGTACGCCTCCGGCAGCCGGTAGCCGAGGTCCTCCTCGACTCCCTGGACCTGCTCCTCGGACACCGAGACCAGCGTCTTCGGCAGTCCCAGGTGCGCCGGACGCACCTCCTGCAACGGGCGCGTGCCGCGCTTGTCGTGGTCGACCGGCGCCGTCACCAGACCCGCGTGGTGCCGCAGCAGGGCCTTGACCTCCACCGGGACCAGCTCCATGCGGCGCGACCCGGACACGTGGTGCCAGGTCCAGCCGTGCGGGGTCGCCACCGCTCCGACGGTGTCCCACAGCTCATGGCCCGCCCCGCGCATCGCCGCGTTCGCGGACACGACGTCCGTCAACCGCAACTCGTCGACGCCGAAGCCCTCCGGGGGCTCGGCGATCTCCACCGCGGCGCGCGCGTACCGCGAGAAATCCGGATGGCCGTTCCCGTCCATCCTCACTCCGTGGGGATGCCGAGCGGCCCGGACCGGGTCCGGGAAATGCACGACCTGCCCCGAGTAAGCGGCGTTGGGTGGCGCGGCCTGCTGCCCGAGCCGACCTGTCGTCATGGCGGTAGCCCCCTGCTGGATCTGGCTGGTTCGCCACAGCCTATGTGCTCCGGCAAGACCGTCACCCGTCCGCGACCCCCGGGCGGGCACCCCGGGCGGGAACATCCGAATTGATACGAATATTCGACCCCGCTTCCACACACCCGGTGACATTTGACAGGCTGTCCCCGCGGCACGGGGGCGTGCGCGACAGCGGCCACCACCGCCGCCACGGGAGGGAAGTAACGACCATGCAGTCTGCGGCCATACAGAACATGGCAACCCGCACAGACCATGCGGAACCGACGGAAACCGGCACCACCGGCCCCGCCGGCGACCCCCGCCTGCGCTGGAGCAGCACGGGCGGCCCCACCGCGCCCGTGCTCCGCTTCCGCCGCGACGGCATCCTCCCCACGATCGCCGCCGCACTCTCCGTACGCGGCGAAACCCTCACCGGCACCGCCGGCAAAGCCGACCAGCCACCCACCCTGCACCCGCTCGTCCAGGACTTCCTGGACACCCTCACCAGCGGCCAGCGGGAACGCTTCACCGGCCGGTGTCCCGAAGCGATCCTGCTCTCGCGCCACCTCGCCGCCGTGGAAGGCGCCCGCAGCAAGCGCGCCTCCCGCAAGCCGCTCACCGCGAGCGAAGCCCGCCGCTCCCTGAAGCACGCCCGCATCACCGCCCGCCGCATCCGCGAGGACGGCGACCCCCTCCACGGCAGCTACGCACCGCCCTGCCGTTCCTGCGACGCGCTCCTCACCCACTTCGGCGTACGCCCCGTCGACCTCACCCACCCCGAGTAGCCGCCATGACCACCTCCCCGGCCTCCTCGGCCTCCTACGACCGCTCCTCGGCCACCCGCTTCCCCGGCGCCGTGGACTCCGCCCTGCGCACCGCCGGCTGGGAACCCGGCCGCTGGGACATCAAGCAGGCCGAGTACTGGGCCGACGCGCTGCGCGACCACACCACCCCCGCCGGGCACCGCCACACCGTCTTCCCCGCGGCTGTCGAGGCCTGGGCCGAATTCGGCGGACTGACCGTCACCGCCGCCGGGCCGGGCCGCCAGATAGCCCCGACGCCCGTCCGCCTGGACCCCCTCACCGGTCTCCACCTGGCCCGCACCTTCGCCGACCTCGGACGGGCCCTGTCCACCCAGCTCTGCCCGCTCGGCGCCGACTCCGACGGGGGCTCGCATCTGGCCATCGACCGCGAGGGCCGCGTCTACGGAATCGACCACACCGGCGACTGGTACCTGGGCGCCGGCCTCGACGAGGCCCTCACCCTCCTCCTGACCGGCCTCCAGCCCGTCCGCCTGACCACCTAGCCAGCCCGGTGCGGCAGCACCGCCGACACCTTGAACCCGCCCGCGTCCGTCGGCCCGGACACGAACACCCCGCCCAGACCGAGCACCCGCTCCCGCATCCCGACCAGGCCGTTGCCCCCGCTCGGCAGGCCGGGCTGCGTCACGTCCGCGCCGCAGGGCCCGTTCTCCACCTGCATCGCCACCTCCCCCTCCCGGTGCGCCAGCCGTACGACGACCCGCGCACCCGGCGCGTGCTTGTGGCAGTTGGTCAACGCCTCCTGCACCACCCGGTACGCCGTCTGCTCCACCTCGGCCGCGTACGAGCCCGCCTCGCCCCGCACCACCACCTCCACCACCATCCCGGCCGCCCGCGACTGCCCGACCAGGACCTCCAGCTCACCCAGCGAGGGCCCGTCCTCCAAGCCCCGGGCCCCCACCGGCGCCACCGCCGCCACCGGCTTCGGCGACTCGGCCCGCAGCACCCCGAGCATCTCGCGCAGCTCCGTCAACGCCTGCCGCCCCATGTCCCCCACCAGCGCCGCGTTGCGCGCCGCCTTGACGGGATCCTTCGCGGCCACCGCCTCCAGCGCCGCCGCGTGCACCACCATCAGCGAGACCCGGTGCGCGACCACGTCGTGCATCTCCCGGGCGATCCGCGTCCGCTCCTCCGTACGGGCCCACTCCGCCCACTCCTGCGCCCGGTCGGCCAGCAGCGACAGCTCCCGCTCCAGCGAGTCGGCCCGCTCCTGCAAGCTCTCCATCAGCCGGCGCCGCGCCCCCACGTACAGCCCGAGCAGGACCGGCGGCACGGTCAGCGCCACCGCCATGAACACGGACAGCACGATCACGAACGTCGCGTCGGCCTCCACGTCGCCGCGGGTGCGCAGGTACATCACCACGAAGGTCCCGGCGAACGACATCGCGGCGAGGGTGGCGACGATCCGCCGGGGCACCTCGCAGGCGGCCAGCGTGTAGAGCCCCACCACTGCCAGCAGGAACCCCATCGAGGCCGGCGCCACGGCGATCCCGACCAGCACCACCGCGATCGGCCAGCGCCGCCGCAGCGCGAGGACGGCCCCCACCCCGATCCCGAAGAGCACCCCCAGAACCACGGGCACACCCGATTCGCGGGCGAAGCCCACTCCCTCGACCGCGCACTCGGCGGCGGACACCACGCCGAGCCCCACATCCAGGACGGCCCCCCGCCGCCTCTCCCACCACCAGGGCCCGTCCCGCCCCGTCCCGCCGTGCTCTTCCCCCGTACTGGTCATGCCGTCCAGCGTACGCAGGGCGCACAGCACAGCGACCGGCAAAATTCCAGCAAACCAGCGGTAATCGCACATACGACTGAATCGTCCGGAATCCAGGACGGGAATCCCACATTCCGGACGACATTGGCGACATGACCGAAACCCGACGTCGCCCCGGCGACGGCACCGGCGGCCTCCGCACGGGCACCGCGACCTTCGAATCCCTCCGCGAACAGGCGGTGGCCCTGCGCCGCGAAGGCCTGAGCCGCCGGCAGATCCGCGACCGCCTGCACGTCCACAACAACGACATCCTGAACCGCCTCCTGGAGGGCGAACCGGCCCCCGAATGGACGAAGCGCCCCAACGCGAAGGACGACCTCCGCGCCAAGGCCCGCGAACTCCGCCTCCAAGGCATGACGTACGACCAGATCCAGGTCGAGCTGGGCTGCTCGAAGAGCTCGATCTCCCTCTGGGTCCGCGACCTCCCGAAGCCGGAACGCCAACGGACCCCCGAGGAGGCATCAGCCATCTCCCGGCGCGGCTGGGAGCGAACCCTTGAGCGGCGCGAGGAGGATCGACAGGAGACCAAGCAGCAGGCGGCCGAGGAGCTGGGGGAGATGTCCGACCGGGAGCTCTTTCTCGTCGGCGTCGGGCTCTATTGGGCCGAGGGTTCTAAAAGCAAGTCCTACTCCCTGCGAGAACGCGTGATCTTCGTCAACAGCGATCCCGACATGATCCACGTCTACTTGGCCTGGCTGGCCATCCTCGGCGTGGACCGCGAGAGAATCCGATACCGCGTCATGATCCACGAGTCCGGGGACGTACGCGGCGCAGAGAAGTACTGGGCCGACCTGGCCAAAGTGGATCTTTCGGATCTCCAGAAGACGACGCTCAAGAAGCACAACCCAGCGACGGTACGGAAGAACACCGGCGACGACTACCGCGGTTGCCTGGTCGTCAACGTGCTCGGCAGCGCCGACCTGTACCGGCGCGTGGAAGGGTGGTGGTCCCGCATGGCAGTGGAGGCGCGCGTGAGAAACGCGTAGTCTGGCGGCGACCATTCCCGGGTTGCTCTGTCGGCAGGGGCGACCAGACTTTGAATCTGGGTACGACGCAGGTTCGACTCCTGCCCCGGGAGCGTCGCAAGTTCGGGTCCCGACCGCAAAAGGTCGGGACCCGGCTTCGTTTCCGGCCGTTGGGGCACCGGTATCCTTCACGGGTCCACCCCCGAAGCCGAAGGGCACACCCGTGAGCGCAACCCGCCCGGCAGCCGTCGTCGTACTCGCAGCGGGTGAAGGCACCCGCATGAAGTCGGCCACTCCCAAGGTTCTGCACGAGATCGGCGGGCGGTCGCTCGTCGGTCACGTCGTCGCCGCCTCCCGCGAGCTGGACCCCGCACACCTCGTCGTGGTCGTCGGGCACGCCCGCGAGCAGGTCACCGCGCACCTCGCCGCCATCGACGCCGAGGTCCGCACCGCCGTCCAGCACGAGCAGAACGGCACCGGGCACGCCGTCCGGATGGCTCTGGAAGAGCTCGGCGGCCAGGTCGAGGGCACCGTGATCGTCGTCTGCGGCGACACCCCGCTGCTGACCGGGCAGACCCTCGCGCAGCTCACGCGGACGCACGACGCCGACGGCAACGCCGTCACCGTGCTCACCGCCGAGGTGCCGGACTCCACCGGATACGGCCGGATCGTGCGCGACGCGGGCACCGGCGCGGTGACCGCCATCGTCGAGCACAAGGACGCCACCGACGAGCAGCGCGCGATCCGGGAGATCAACTCGGGGGTCTTCGCCTTCGACGGCGCCCTGCTCACGGACGCGCTCGGCAAGGTCCGTACGGACAACAGCCAGGGCGAGGAGTACCTCACCGACGTGCTCGGCATCCTGCGCGAGGCGGGCCACCGCGTGGGCGCGGCGGTCGGCGCGGACCACCGGCAGATCCTGGGCATCAACAACCGGGTCCAGCTCGCCGAGGCCCGTGCGCTGCTGAACGCGCGCCTGCTGGAGCGGGCCATGCTCGCGGGTGTGACCGTCGTGGACCCGGCCAGCACCTTCGTGGACGTGTCCGTGACCTTCGGGCAGGACGCGATCGTGCACCCCGGTACGCAGCTGCTGGGTGCGACGCACATCGCGGAGCGGGCCGAGGTCGGCCCGAACAGCCGCCTGAAGGACACCCGGGTCGGCGCTGGGGCGCGCGTGGACAACACGGTCGCCGACAACGCCGTCATCGGTGAGTCGGCGTCCGTGGGCCCGTTCGCGTACCTGCGGCCCGGCACGAACCTCGGGGCGAAGTCCAAGGCCGGTACGTACGTGGAGATGAAGAACGCGACGATCGGTGAGGGCACCAAGGTGCCGCACCTGTCGTACGTGGGCGACGCGACGATCGGCGAGTACACGAACATCGGCGCGGCCAGCGTGTTCGTGAACTACGACGGCGAGCACAAGCACCACACGACGGTCGGCTCACACTGCAAGACGGGCTCCGACAACATGTTTGTGGCGCCCGTCACCATCGGGGACGGCGCCTACACGGCGGCCGGTTCGGTGATCACCAAGGACGTCCCGCCCGGCGCGCTGGCCGTGGCCCGTGGCCAGCAGCGGAATATCGAGGGCTGGGTGGCCCGCAAGCGTCCCGGCAGTGCGGCCGCGACGGCCGCGCAGTCGTCGGCGGAAGAGGACTCCGGGCACCGTTGAGGTGAACTGACCGGAAACGGCTACGCCCGGGACGGCGTACCGTGATACGTGCACGCAATTCGGCTGGCTCACCGTGTGCGGGACGGACGCACACGGGGGCGAGCAGCTTTTCCACACGTCTGAGGAGACAGTGCTGTGACCGGGATCAAGACGACCGGCGAGAAGAAGCTGATGCTCTTCTCCGGCCGCGCCCACCCCGAGCTGGCCGAGGAGGTCGCACACCAGTTGGGAGTCGGCCTCGTGCCGACCAAGGCTTTCGACTTCGCGAACGGCGAGATCTACGTCCGTTTCCAGGAGTCGGCTCGTGGCGCGGACTGCTTCCTGATCCAGAGCCACACGGCTCCGATCAACAAGTGGATCATGGAGCAGCTGATCATGATCGACGCGCTCAAGCGCGCGTCGGCACGCTCCATCACCGTGATCGTCCCGTCCTACGGGTACGCCCGCCAGGACAAGAAGCACAAGGGCCGCGAGCCGATCTCGGCGCGTCTGGTCGCGGACCTGCTGAAGACCGCCGGTGCGGACCGCATCCTGACGGTCGATCTGCACACGGACCAGATCCAGGGCTTCTTCGACGGCCCGGTGGACCACCTCTCGGCCCTGCCGGTCCTCGCGGACTACGTGGGCGCCAAGGTGGACCGCTCCAAGCTGACGATCGTCTCCCCGGACGCCGGCCGCGTGCGCGTGGCCGACCGCTGGTGCGACCGCCTGGACGCGCCGCTGGCCATCGTGCACAAGCGCCGCGACAAGGACGTCGCCAACCAGGTGACCGTCCACGAGGTGGTCGGTGAGGTCAAGGGCCGCGTCTGCGTCCTGGTCGACGACATGATCGACACCGGTGGCACCATCTGCGCCGCGGCCGACGCCCTGTTCGCGCACGGCGCCGAGGACGTCATCGTGACGGCCACGCACGGCATCCTGTCGGGCCCTGCGGCCGACCGCCTGAAGAACTCGAAGGTCAGCGAGTTCATCTTCACGAACACCCTCCCGGACCCGTCCGACCTGGAGCTCGACAAGATCACGGTCCTGTCGATCGCCCCGATGCTGGCCCGCGCGGTGCGCGAGGTCTTCGAGGACGGTTCGGTCACCAGCCTCTTCGAAGAGCAGCAGTAGCAGTAGCAGCGAGCGCGGCACCGGTCTCAGCAGCACCGCGGTAGATCGTTTTGGGCAGGGCCTCCCCCGCCGGGTACACTCCTTGAGTTGCTCGGCGAGGGAGGCCGTACCTGTTTTCGGGTGCGGATGCTCCGTTATCGACGCGCTCTTCGTAGCAGGCCGTTCCGGCCGGGTGACTGTCGTCCAATTTTCCGTCACCCCACGAGGAGTGAGCATGTCCGAGATCAAGCTTTCCGCCGAGCTCCGCAAGTCCTTCGGCAAGGGCTCCGCCCGCCAGGCCCGCCGCGACGCCATGGTCCCCGGTGTCATCTACGGTCACGGCCAGGACCCGAAGCACGTCAACGTCGAGGGCCACGGCCTGCTGCTGGCGCTGCGCACCCCGAACGTCCTGATCTCCCTGGACATCGCGGACGGCGGCACCGAGCTGGTCATCCCGAAGGCCGTGCAGCGTCACCCCCTGAAGCGCTCGATCTCCCACGTCGACTTCCTGATCGTCAAGAAGGGCGAGAAGGTCACCGTCGACGTCGCGATCGTCACCGAGGGCGAGCTGGCCGTCGGCGGCAACATGCTGGAGACCCTCCAGAACACCATCTCCGTCGAGGCCGAGGCCACCCACATCCCGACCGAGGTCACCGTCTCGATCGCGGGCCTCGAGGCCGGCGCCACCATCCACGCCAAGGACCTGGTCCTGCCGGCCGGCACCACGCTGGCCGTCGACGGTGACATCGCCGTCCTGCAGGTCGTCGCCCCGCAGGCCGAGGAGCCGGCCGCCGAGGCCGCGGGCACCGAGGCCTGAGCCTCGCCCCTCCCTCTCAGCAGTTGCTGATCGACCGCCGTCCGGCTCCACTGGAGCGGGACGGCGGTCGTTTCGCGCAGCGGTCGCTCTACCGAAGGAGCTATTGATGTCGGACGACGTGGCGCCCTGGCTGATCGTCGGCCTCGGGAATCCCGGACCGGAGTACGCGGGGAACCGCCACAACATCGGGTTCATGGTGGTGGACCTGCTGGCCGAGCGGATCGGCGGCAAGTTCAAGGCGCACAAGGCCCGGGCCCAGGTGGTCGAGGGCCGTATCGGCGCGCCCGGTCCGGCGAACCGCCGGGTGGTGCTGGCGAAGCCGATGTCGTTCATGAACCTGTCGGGTGGGCCGGTGACGGCGCTGCGCGATTTCTACAAGGTCCCGCTGGACCACATCGTCGCCATCCATGACGAGCTGGACATCGACTACCCGACGCTGCGCCTGAAGCTGGGCGGCGGGGACAACGGTCACAACGGGCTGAAGTCGATGACGAAGGCGATGGGACCGGACTACCACCGGGTGCGCTGCGGCATCGGCCGCCCGCCGGGCCGGATGCAGGTCGCGGACTTCGTGCTGAAGGACTTCTCCTCCGCCGAGCGCAAGGAGCTGGACTGGTTCGTGGACCGGTCGGCCGATGCGGTGGAGTGCCTGATCCAGGAGGGTCTGGAGCGGGCGCAGTCCGCCTACAACGCGTAGGCGGGCGGGGCGGTGTCCGCCCAAGGCGCCGCCGTGTACGGATCGTTATATCGGACAAACACCTCTCGGGGCGTCAACTCCGTACGAATACTGCCGAGTACCTCTTGACCGGAGCATGGCGGCGTCAGCATGCTGAGCCGCTGCCCCCCACGGCACTCTCCTCCCTTCAGCGCCAGAGGTATCTCCATGCCCATTTCCAGACACCGCTGGGCGGCCCTCGCGGCCCCCGTCGTGGCCTCTGCTTTCCTCGTCACGGCCGCCGCGCCGGCGTTCGCCGCTGACGCGTACACGATCCCGATGCACCAGGACCTCCCCGTCACCGCCACCGCCAAGGGCGTCTCGAACGAGGACCAGTGCGCGGCGATCCCGTCGACGCAGGACGGCTGGCACTTCGTACTGCCGACCAACGGCACCACCTTCACGAAGCTGACGGTGACGTTCGAGCCGGGCGGCCAGCAGGTCATCAACGTGTTCGGTCCGCCGTCCGACAAGCACGCGTACGCGGCCTCCGCGCCCGGGGCGAAGCTCGTCTCCGCCTCCGCCGAGGTGGTGGGCGGCTCGGTGGAGTGGTTCAACCTGTCCCACACCTGCCCGGCCGACGTCCAGCCGACCCCGACGAAGACGACGAGCGCCTCGCCGTCCACCAGCACCTCGGCCTCCGCGTCGGTCTCGGCCTCGGCCTCGGCCTCGGCCACCACGACCACGTCGGCCTCGGCGAGCGCGAAGCCGTCGGGCAGCGTCTCGGCGAAGCCGTCCGGCTCCGCCTCCTCCCCCGCTCCGTCCGGCTCGGTCGCGGCCGCCGGCGGTTCCACGGGCGGTGGCGACCTGGCGAAGACCGGTTCCGACGCTCCGATCGGGCTGCTCGCGACGATGGCCGGCGCGCTGATCGCCGCCGGCGCCGTCCTGCTGGTCCGCCGCCGCAAGGCCGGCGCCACGGGCTGAGCCCCGTAGCCCGACCGGGACAGGGGAAAGGGGTCCTTCGCGCCGTCCGCGGCGCGGGGGACCCCTTTTCCCGTGCGGGCCCATTTCGGGGGTCCGGGCCTGAAACCTTTGGCGGATAAACGGCGTTGACCAGTCGTCAGGGGGCTTGAATCCTGTCAGGACCATCGGATGGCATCGGGGATCCGCGAGGCCGGGGGTAGGCGCATGGAATTCGAGATCTTGAGTGCGGGCCGTGAGGACGACGACGAGCTGCGCTCGCTGCGCGCGTGGCTGAGGGAGGACCCCGAGCTGCGGGGGGCCGTCATCTGGGAGGCGGACCGCGATGAGCCCGGGACGATGGGGAGCGTGCTCGAAGCGGTCCATGTGATCGTGACGGACGCGGCCGCCTTCGGGAGTTTCGCGGTCTCACTGGCTGCCTGGCTGGGTACGAGGCGCAGCCGCTCCTGGCGGATCCGCCGGGACGGGCGGGACGGCGAGCTGCCCGCGGCCGCTGACGAGGCACAGGTCCGCGCGGCGCTCGGCGACACCGGCGATGACACCGACGGTTCGGCCGTGGCGGGGCCGGAGGCGCGCCGGTGAGTTCCTGGCTGCCCGACACGGACCGGTCGCAGGCGGTGCTCGTGGGCGTCTCCCGTTACGACCACCACCCGGGGCTTCCGGCGGTCGGCGGCAATCTGCGTGCCCTGGAGCGGATCCTCACCAGTGCCGATCATCTGGGGCTGCCTGCCGGGAGCTGTCGTGTGGTGCCGGATCCGGGGAACGCGGACGAGGTGATGGTGGCGCTGGAGGCGGCCGTGGAGCGGGCCACGGACACGCTGATCTTCTATTACGCGGGCCATGGCTTCGTCAATGACGGCGAGTTGTACCTCGGGCTGACGGGGACGCGGAAGAGGTCCGGTTCGGAGCGGTACAACTCAGTCCCCTACCAGTGGGTTCGCCAGGCGATGCTGGAGGGGAGGGTGCAGGCGGCGCGCCGGATCATCATCCTGGACTGCTGTTACAGCGGCCGGGCCGCGAACGAGCGGATGGGCCGGGTGATGGGTTCGGCGACCACGGACGTCCACGGCACGGTGGTGTGGGCGGCGACGAATCCGACGCGGCCGCTGGCGCTGGCCCCGCACGAGTCCGAGTACACGGCCTTCACCGGCGAGCTGGTGCGTACGCTCGACGCGGGCATCGCGGGCGCGGCCGATGTGCTGGACATGGACACGATCTTCAGCCGGGTCAGCGGGTCCCTGGTCAGCCAGGGTTTCCCGCAGCCGGACCGGCACAATCACGCGCTGGGCGGGCAGGTGGCGCTGGTGCGCAACCGGGCGGCCCTGGCCGGGGACGGGCCGGAGGCGGACCCGGCGCGGCGGGTTCCGCGTCAGCTGTCCTCCCCGTTCTCCGGGAGTGCTTCCTGGGAGCCCTTCACCTGGGGGCCGATGCGGACGGATCTGCTGATCGTCGAGGGCGACGGCGAGAGCAGCATTCCCGAGACGTCCGTGCACGTGCGGGCGGTGGACGAGGACGTGGAGCTGCCCGAGGAGATGGCGGCGTGGCGGGCGGAGATCGAGGCGGAGCAGGAGGGTCTGAAGGCGGCGGGCAAGCCGTACTTCTGGAACGGGCTCAACTACGCGGTCGAGCGGATCACCATCGGCCGGGTGGCGGAGACCGAGGCGCCGGAGATCTACATCCAGTTGCAGAACTCCGACTACTTCACCTTCCTGGCCACCCAGCAGCTCGACCGGCGGTTCGCGGACGGTACGACTCCCAAGAGCCGCTATCTCGACCCGTACGGTCCGATGGACGTGCCCGCGTTCATGAGTTCGTCCTTCGGTACGAACGTCGCCGTGATCACGCGCGACGAGAAGCTCATCGTGTCGCGGCGCAGCCAGATGGTCGGTTCGCACCCCGGCACCTGGAACTCGTCGGCGAACGAGGCGCTGTCGCGGGTGGTGGACAACGCGGCGCGGCAGCCGCCGAACATCTTCGGGGTGGCCCGGCGCGGGCTGAGTGAGGAGCTGGCGCTCAGCCCTGACGAGTACCGGCTGAACATGATGGCGCTGACGATCGACCGGAGCACCCACCAGTGGGGTGCGCTGTTCCTGGCGCGGCTGCGCGCGGTGACCTCGCACGAGTTCATCGCCCGCCGCTCCCGCGGGGTCTCCGACAAGTGGGAGCACGATCTGCACGAGCTGGTGGACTTCGAGATCGATCCGGTGACCCGGTTCATCTTCGATCCGGAGCGGGCGGGCCTGTGGTCCCCGACGGCGCCCGGGCTGTTCTACCTCGCGCTGGTGAGCAAGTACGGGAAGATCGCGGTGGAGCGGGAGAGCCGGCGTCTGCTCGCCGAGCTGTCCGCGGGCTGAGTCATACGGGGAAGCCCCCGCGCCGTGACGTGACGGTGCGGGGGCTCGTCGTGCCGGGAGGTCAGCCGGTGTTGCGCAGGCCGGCGGCGACGCCGTTGACCGTCAGCAGCAGGGCCCGCGCGAGCAGCGGGTCCGGCTCCTCGCCGCGGGCGGCGGCCGCGCGCTGGCGGGCCAGCAGGGAGACCTGGAGGTAGGAGATCGGGTCCAGGTAGGCGTCGCGGACGGCGAAGGTCTGCTGGAGGATCGGCTGGGAGTCCAGGAGCCGCTTTCCGCCGGTGATGCGCAGGACCTCGCGCACGGTCAGTTCGTGCTCGGCCTCGATGCGGGCGAAGACGTGCTTGAGCTCTTCGGGGACCAGGGTGTCGACGTAGTGGCGGGCGATCCGCAGGTCCGTCTTGGCCAGGGTCATCTCGACGTTGGAGAGGAAGTTGCGGAAGAAGTGCCACCGCTCGCCCATCTGCGCGAGCGCGGCGTCCTGGCCGGCCTCGCGCAGGGCCTTCAGGCCGGAGCCGACTCCGTACCAGCCGGGGACGATCTGGCGGGACTGGGTCCAGCCGAAGACCCACGGGATGGCGCGCAGCCCGTCGAGCCCGGCGCCGGAGTCGGGGCGGCGCGAGGGGCGCGAGCCCAGGTGCAGGTCGGCGAGCTGGTCGACGGGGGTGGCCGCGAAGAAGTACGCGGGCAGGTCCGGGTCCTCCACGAGCTGCCGGTACGCGGTGTGCGCGGCGTCGGAGACGATGTCCATGGCCGCGTCCCAGCGGGCCAGGTCGTCGTGGGACTGGCGGGGGGCGGTGTGCAGGGCGGAGGCCTGGAGGGTGGCCGCGACGGTCAGCTCCAGGTTCTCGCGGGCCAGCGAGGGGACGAGGTACTTGTCGGAGATGACCTCGCCCTGCTCGGTGACCTTGATCTCGCCCTCCAGGGTGCCCCAGGGCTGGGCGAGGATCGCGTCGTGCGAGGGGCCGCCGCCGCGGCCGACGGTGCCGCCGCGGCCGTGGAAGAGGCGCAGCCGCACCCCGTAGCGGTGGGCGACGTCGCGCAGCCGGCGCTGGGCGCGGTGGATCTCCCACTGGCTGGTGGTGATGCCGCCGAACTTGGAGGAGTCCGAGTAGCCGAGCATGACCTCCTGCACGTCGCCGCGCAGGGAGACGAGGCGCCGGTAGGACGGGTCGGCGAGCATCTCGTCGAGGATCACGTCAGCGGCGCGCAGCTCGTCGGTGGTCTCCAGGAGCGGCACGATGCCGATCTTGGCCCAGCCGCCGTGCAGGTCGAGGAGGCCGGCCTCGCGGGCGAGGACGGCGGCGGCGAAGACGTCGTCGGCGCCCTGGCACATCGAGATGATGTAGGACTCGATGACCTCGGGGCCGAACTTCTCGAAGGCGTCCTTGATCGCGAAGAAGACGCCGAGGGTCTTGTGCCCGGCGGCGTCGAGCGGGGCCGGGGTGGGGGCCAGCGGACGGCGGGAGCGCAGCTCCTTGGCGAGCAGTTTCTGCCGGTAGTCGCGCGGCATGTCGGCGTAGCGCCAGGACTCCTCGCCGAGCCGGTCGAAGAGCTGGCCCAGCGCGTGGTGGTGGGCGTCCGCGTGCTCGCGTACGTCCATGGTGGCGAGCTGGAGGCCGAAGGCCGCGAGGGTGCGGATGGTGCGGTCCATGCGGCCGTCGGCGAAGAGCGCGCCGCGGTGTTCGCGCAGGGAGGTCTGGATGAGGGTGAGGTCGCTGAGCAGCTCGGCGGTGCCGAGGTAGTCGCGGCCTTCCTCGTGGGGGGTGCCCTTGGCGAGGCGCTCGCGGGTGTTGACCAGCTTCTGCCGGATGCAGGTGGCCTTGAGGCGGTAGGGCTCTTCGGCGTTCAGCCGCTTGTAGCGGGGGCTGATCTCGGGGAGGAGTTCGAGGTCGGTCGCGAGGGAGGCCAGGAGCTCCTCGGTGGCGCCGGTGTAGCGGATCGAGTTGGACAGCAGGCCGCGCAGGAAGTCGATCAGTTCGAGCGCGTCGGTGATGCCGTGCTCGTGCTGGAGGATCAGCACCTCGCGGGTGACGTCGGGGGTGACGTTGGGGTTGCCGTCCCGGTCGCCGCCGATCCAGGTCCCGAAGGTGAGCGGGCGGGTGCCGGGCGGGAGCTCGACGCCGACGCGCTGGAGTTCGGCGGCGAGGTCTTCCAGTACGTCGCCCACCGCGCCGGCGTGCAGCTCGTCGAGGTAGTAGATGGCGTTGCGGGCCTCGTCGGCGGGCTCCGGGCGGACCACGCGCAGTTCGTCGGTCTGCCAGACCAGGTCGATGTTCTCGGCGAGACGCAGGTCGTGGCGGCGGCGCTCGCCCGCCCCGGCGACGGGCTCCTCCAGCAGGGTGGCGATGCGGCGCAGCTTGTTCAGGACGCTGCGGCGGGCCGCCTCGGTGGGGTGCGCGGTGAAGACCGGGCGGACGTTGAGGTTCTTGACCGTGTCGCGCAGGTGCTGCGGGTCGGCGTCCTTGAGCATGTCGGCGGTGCGCGCGAGCAGCCCGCCCTCGGCGGCCCGGTGGGCGCGCAGCTCCTTGCCGCGGTGCACCTGCTCGGTGACGTTGGCGAGGTGGAAGTAGGTGGAGAAGGCGCGCACCAGCTTGGCGGCGGTCTCCAGGTCGATGTCGCCGAGGAGTGCGGCCGCGGCTTCACCGTCGGTGCGGGTGAGCGCGCGGACGCGTTCGACGAGGTCGAGGAGGTCTTGGCCCTCCTGACGTACGAGGGTCTCGCCGAGGAGGTCGCCGAGGCGGCGGATGTCGGCGCGCAGCTCCGCGTTGGCGGTGGCGGCCTGGGTGACGGGGGCCTGGGAGGCCTGGTCAGCACTGCTCACAGGTGCGGCTCCTTGCAGTGTTCGAGCGCTACTGGGCGGTGGGCTCCCGGCCGCGTGCGGCAGTGCTGCCGCTGCTGCTGCGCAGCTCGGGCTGCCCGTGCGGACCGCGCTGTCCGACGGCACCAGGATAGGTGTCCCATCCCTGTGCCTGGGCAAATGTCTCATCAGGCGGCTCGCGGGACGGGCTGCCCTTGCCGCGGATCCCGGTTTTGCCATACTTACGATGCCGTAGGTTACGGATCCGTAGGGTCTGTGGCCCGTTTTCCCCCTCGCCGACTTCTCACCCCCCAGGGGACCCCATGACCGTCAGTCCCGATCTGATCGAGGACGCCTCGGCGTCTTCCGATGCCTCAGAGCCGTCCGCGACACGCGGCGGCGAGAACAAGCGATCCGTCGAGCAGATCGCCCTGCTGCTGTTCATCACGGTCCCCTTCCTCGGCTTGCTGGCGGCGATCCCGCTGGCCTGGGGCTGGGGCGTGAGCTGGCTCGACGTGGGCCTGATGGTGTTCATGTACTTCCTGGCCTGCCACGGCATCACCATCGGCTTCCACCGCTATTTCACGCACGGCGCCTTCAAGGCGAAGCGGCCGCTGCGGATCGCGCTGGCGATCACGGGCTCGATGGCGGTGGAGGGTCCGCTGGTGCGCTGGGTGGCGGATCACCGCAAGCACCACAAGTACTCCGACCACGAGGGCGACCCGCATTCGCCGTGGCGGTTCGGCGAGACGGTGCCGGCGTTGATGAAGGGCCTGTGGTGGGCGCACATCGGCTGGCTCTTCGACGAGGAGCAGACCAACCAGCAGAAGTACGCGCCGGACCTGATCAAGGACCCGGCGATCCGGCGGATCTCGCGTGACTTCGTCTTCTGGACGATCTTCTCGCTGGCGATCCCGCCGGTGGTGGGCGGTTTGGTGACGATGTCCTGGTGGGGCGCCTTCACGGCCTTCTTCTGGGGCTCGCTGGTACGCGTGGCCCTGCTGCACCACGTGACGTGGTCGATCAACTCGATCTGTCACGCGGTGGGCAAGCGGCCGTTCAAGTCCCGGGACCGTTCGGGCAACGTGTGGTGGCTGGCCGTGCTGTCGTGCGGGGAGTCCTGGCACAACCTGCACCACGCCGATCCGACCTCGGCGCGGCACGGCGTACTGCGCGGTCAGGTGGATTCGAGCGCGCGGCTGATCCGCTGGTTCGAGCAGCTGGGCTGGGCCACGGATGTGCGCTGGCCCTCGCAGGAACGTATCGACGCCCGGCGCAAGGACAAGACCCCGAACGCGGCATGATGGGGGACGTGGCGATCGACGGCAGCAGTTCCAGCAGCGACAAGCCCCGGCGTGGTCGCCGGGTCCGAATGACGGGCGCCGAACGGCGCCAGCAACTGCTGGACATCGGCCGCGCGCTGTTCGCCGAGAAGGGCTTCGAAGGCACGTCGGTGGAGGAGATCGCGGCGAAGGCCGGGGTGTCCAAGCCGGTGGTGTACGAGCACTTCGGCGGCAAGGAGGGCCTCTACGCGGTCGTCGTGGACCGGGAGATGCGCCAGCTGCTGGACGGGGTGACGGGTGCGTTGACGGCGGGACATCCGCGGGAGCTGCTGGAGCAGGCCGCGTTCGCGTTGCTGGACTACATCGAGAACTACACGGACGGCTTCCGGATCCTGGTCCGGGACTCCCCCGTGGCGCAGTCGACCGGCACCTTCGCCTCGCTGATCAGCGATATCGCCACGCAGGTGGAAGACATCCTGGGGCTGGAGTTCAAGGCGCGGGGCTTCGATCCGAAGCTGGCCCCGCTGTACGCGCAGGCGCTGGTCGGGATGGTGGCGCTGACGGGCCAGTGGTGGCTGGAGACCCGGCGGCCGAAGAAGGCGGAGGTCGCGGCGCATCTGGTGAATCTGGCCTGGCACGGGCTGGAGAACCTGGAGGCGAGACCGAGGCTGGTGGGCCACCGCAAGAACTGAGCGGGCGCACGGCCACGGCCCGAAAGGTTGTACGAAAAACCACTACTACCTCGAAATACGCGGAGGTAGTGTGTGGATCACTTCCCGGGGGGGAACGTACGACCGATGCGCAGCGCCGCTTTCCGCGTGCGCCCATGGTTGTCGTGGCGACCACCCGGTTCTACCCGCGATCCAGGGGGAACCCTCTTGCGCTCTCAGCGCCTCGGCCGCATTGCGGCCTGCACCGCCCTTGCCCTCTCTGCGAGCACCCTGCTCACCATCGGCCAGGCGACCGCCGCCGGCAAGGCGTCGGACCGCCCGGCGCCCGCCACCGCCAAGGCGTCGACCAGCCCGAAGGTCACCGTCCCGCGCGCCGCCACCCCGGCGCCCGGCGTGACGACGGCCCCGAAGACCTCCTCCAAGGACACGAGCGCGCGCACGGCCGCGCCGCAGACCCTCGCCGCGGAGACGGCGGCCACCAACGTCGCGCAGCCCCGTCTGGACCTCGACGGTGACGGCTTCAGCGAACTGGTCTTCCGCAACACGCGTGGCTACACCGCCGCCTTCGTGAGCAGCGCTCCCGTGGAGAACCCGCCCGTCGACTTCCGCATCCAGGGCGACGAGACCGAGACGGTCAAGGACATCATCGCCCTCGGCAACGTGGGTGGCGCCTGGAACCCCGAGATCCTCACACTCACCTTCGACGGCAAGCTCCAGCTCCGCGAGACCTCCGGCGGCTACGCCGGCGCGCCGACGTGGACCGGCACCGGCTGGCAGGTCTACAACCGGGTGGTCGCGGCCGGCGACCTGAACAAGGACGGCCGTCCCGACCTCGTCGCGCGCACGCCGGCCGGTGACCTGTACTACTACAGGAGCACCGGCGACCTCGCCAACCCGTTCGCGGGCCGGGTCAAGGTCAGCGGCGGCTGGAACCAGTACGACCAGATCGTCGGCCTGGGCGACATCGACGGCGACGGTGACGCGGACGTCATGGGCCGTACGTACGGGGGTGACCTGTTCCTCCACAAGGGCACCGGCAACGGCACCAGCCCGTTCGAATGGCGGACCCAGATCGCCAGCGGCTGGAACGGCTACACCCAGATCATCGCCGCCGACGACATCGACGGCGACGGCAAGGCCGACATGATGGGCCTCACCGTCACCGGTGACCTGTTCTGCCACTTCTCCGAGGGCAACGGCCTGTTCTCCGCGCGGTACGACTGCGGCACGAACTGGACGAGCACCGAGTTCTTCGTCGGTACCGGCATCACCCCGGTCTACGGCAAGCACAACGCCGGCACCATCGACGAGGCCGGCCAGTACTGGTCGTGGGACAACCGGACCGACGGCACGTTCTTCGAGCCGCGCAAGGCCTCCGACTTCGTCTGGCCGGACGACGGCTCGAAGCTGGTCGTGGCCTCCGGCATGGACAAGGTCAACTGGGGCCACAAGTTCCAGTTCAACCAGTGGGGTCTGACCAACCGCACCACGAACCAGTCGATCGCCGGCGACTGGTGGGGCGTCACCAACCTGGTCGTCGGCGGCGGCGACGTCTCCGGCGACGGCAAGGGCGACCTGCTGACCCGCGACGTCTGGGGCAATCTGTACGTCCACCAGGGCAACGGCACCGGCAACGCCTTCGCGGCCCCGATCAACGTCGGCAACGGCTGGGACCAGTACAAGAACGTCGCCAGCGGCGACTTCAACGGTGACGGTTACGCGGACGCCGTCGGCGTCACCGAGATGGGCGTCATGTACTTCCACCACGGCACCGGCAAGGCCAACGCGCCGTTCGCCGAGCGCTGGATGGTCCGCGGCATGCAGTACTACAAGGACCTCGTGTCGCCCGGTGACCTCAACGGTGACGGCAAGGCGGACCTGGTCAACATCGACTCGTGGAACACCATGACCCGCATCGAGGGCGGCAACGCCCTGTACGGCCAAGAGGTCTTCGGCGAGGCCAGCCCCTTCCGGGCCAACGTCAGCTACCGCAGCATCGGCTAGTCGTACCAGCGGCACGCGACGGCGCCGCGTCACCGAATCCTTCGGTGGGCGGGCGTTACGGCCCGCTACGACTCACGCACTAGGCGGCGTGAATCAGTGCGCGAGCCGAATTACTCGGCACCGCCCTGCTCGGCCAGCTTGA